>JBBSRY010000189.1:0-5537 GCA_038242595.1 Mycobacteriales bacterium | reverse complement strand
TGTCGAGGGGAAACCATGATGAAGAGGATCGTGACGGCTGCCGCAGTGGCCCTCACCATGCTGGTAGCCGGTTGCACCAGTTCTGGGGGAGATGTGACCACCAGCGCAACAACCTCGCAGGCGATTCTCACCACGGTCGAGGCCCCCGACCCGAGCACCGACACTGCGACGACAACGAAGACTGACCCACAAACCGGCACCAGCGACCTGAGCAGTGCCGGTCAAGCGACCAGTGCCGGTGAAACCACCAGCCCCGGTGAAGCGACCAGTGCAGGTGAATCAACCAGGGCCGGTGAAACCACCAGCCCCGGTGAAGCGACCAGTCCCGGTGAGCAAACGAGCCCAGGTGAAATAACCAGCGCTCCCGGGCCCGCCACCTACACCCCGCCGGCTGATGCCGAGGCGGCCCCGGGGGACTGCCCGTATCTGTCACTGGACCAGGTGGCCGGCGACACCGGTCAGCGCACCGGGCCGGCCGCGATCCGCGCCGCCGCGCCGTTCCCGGTGTGTGAGTTCATCAAATCCGGCGGCGCCTACCTGGCGACCGTCCGGGTGCTGCAGTTCGGAACTGACGCCGAAGCCGTAGCCGCCGTCGATTACTACTTACCGCGGGAAACCTCCGAACCGGCCACCAAACCGGACGGATGGGTAGGCGGTTTGATGGACACCCCGGACGGCAACGGTGTCAGTCCGGGTAACCCGGAGGCATTGTCGGTTTACGGGGTTTCGAAGGGCACCACCGCTGTGATTGCCACGACCAATCAGGAGCAGACCGTCTATGCCCGTGAACTGGTCAAACACGCAATCAGCAACCTCGGACTCTGAGGCAGGAACA
The DNA here is from genome assembly GCA_038242595.1 of Mycobacteriales bacterium. GTDB lineage: Bacteria > Actinomycetota > Actinomycetes > Mycobacteriales > Nakamurellaceae > Nakamurella. Next base: position 4,702 of record JBBSRY010000189.1, on the reverse strand, counting down.
GGCTGCCGGACAAGCCTTACCCCGAACATCTGGAAGGATGGAATGTATGAGCGACCTCTACGCAACACTGCACACCACCCTCGGCGACGTGAAGATCCAGCTGTTCCCCGATCACGCGCCCAAGACCGTTGCAAATTTCGTCGGCCTGGCCGACGGAACCCGCAGCTACAGCACGGCGAACGCCGCCGGCACCAGCGAGGGCCCGTTCTACGACGGAGCCATCTTCCACCGCGTCATCGATGGATTCATGATCCAGGGCGGCGACCCGACCGGCACCGGTCGCGGCGGCCCCGGCTATGCCTTCGCCGACGAATTCCACCCGGAGCTCGTATTCAACAAGCCGTACCTGCTGGCCATGGCCAACGCCGGACCGGGCACCAATGGCAGCCAGTTCTTCGTCACCACTGGCAAGACCCCGCATCTGAACCGCAAGCACACCATCTTCGGTGAAGTTGCCGACGATGCATCGCGCGCCGTGATCGACGAGATCGGCAAAACCAAGGTTGATCGCTTCGATCGCCCGGCCACCGATATCGCCATCAACTCGATCACAATCGAGTCTGTTGGCGCTGCCGCCGGTAACTGATTTCCACTGAGTTAATGAGAGCTGAGTTAATGAGAGCTGAAATAACCAGAGCAGTCAGATGACTTACTACCCGCCGTCACCACCGCCCGGACCGCCCACCGGTCCACCCGGAAGTTTCGGCGGGTATCCCCAGCAGGCCACCCAGGTCTGCTCCTGGCACCCGGACCGGTCGACCGCACTCTCCTGTACGAGATGTGGTCGTCCGGCTTGTCCGGATTGCCTGCAACCGGCCTCGGTCGGATTCCACTGCCGCGCTTGCCAAGCCGAAACCCGACAGAATCAGCCGGTGGCCCGCACGGTCTCCGGATCGGTGATGGGGCAGCAGCCCATCGTCACCTTCGTGTTGATCGGTCTCAATCTGCTGGTCTTCGTCATCACGATGATCCAGGCCGGTGGTGAGTCCAAGCTCTACACCTCGAAGCTATTACAGGATGGCGAACTCTGGCCGTACGGGGTGGCGCAGGGCGAATACTGGCGGGTGATCACCTCCGGGTTCCTGCACCTGTCGGTGATACACGTTGCGATGAACATGGTCTCGCTGTACGTGCTGGGGCTTGCGCTCGAACGGATGGTCGGGCGCAATCGGTTCCTGGCGGTCTATCTGCTTAGCCTCATCGGCGGTTCGGTCGGCGTCATGTTGCTCGCGGACCCGGCGTCGGCGGCGGCCGGTGCTTCCGGTGCAATCTTCGGTCTGATGGGCGCGCTCGTGGTGACCTTTCGACGGTTCCGGCTCGACATTCGCCAACTCGGCGGCATCCTGATCCTTAACCTGGGCATCACGTTCTTCCTGCGCGACACCATTTCGTGGGAAGGTCACCTCGGAGGTTTGGCCGTCGGCGCTGTTGCCGGCGCCATCATGGTCTATCTGCCACACAAGGACCGCACCCGAAATCAGGTGTTGGCCTGCGCCGGGCTGGCGGCCATCATGATCGCGATGATCTTCTTCCGGGTCAGCCAACTGTCGGTGTGAGATCCGGTCTCACCGTCATGGCGATCCGGGACTTCCCGGTTTCTGCCGAGCCCGAACGCTTCTTCGCTATCCGGGCTGGATGCGGTGTAGGTGAGCGGCGACCTCTTTTGGATCGGTGCCCAGGTCGGTGCTGCCAAAAATGAACAATCGATCGTCATCGAGGTCGATTTCCAGTGCGGTGCTGGATAGCCCCATCCGGCTGCGGGCCACGGTCTGGATTCGGGTGATCTGGGACCAGCCGACGGTGGTGCGCCCCAGCGGACCGGCAACCACCAAACCGCTCGGGCCTGCGGTTAATCGCTCACGCATCATGAATGCCGCCGCGGTACCGATGCCACCGGCCACGGCGAAGAATCCGGCCACTAACTGATCCACCGGTGTCTGGGTCAGCAGGGCCCAGACGGTGGCCACCGCCACCACCACAACACCCACTGCAAATACAGCTGACTTCGGACCCCAGGAAATGGTGCCGTCCGAGTTGTTCATGACAGTGCCTCGCCGTCAGCCACAGATGTCAATCCGGACTGGTCGTCCTGAGTTGTGCACACGAGTTATCAACATTGGGGATGAACTACACGTCTGTCATTCGATGAACTACGAACTGCAGCCAGGCATCATAAGGCGGTCCGGCGGGTGAACATCCCGCGCCGGTAGCCGATGCGAAGCCAGTGCCGTCAGCGCCACCGCATGGTCATCAGCAAACCGGCAACCATCAGTGCGAACGCGATGGCAAAGTTCCAGTTGCCCAGGCCGCTCATGAAGCCGATGTTGCTGCCCCAGAGGTAGTAGACCACCAGCCAGATCAATCCGAGCAGCATCAGCCCGAGCATGACGCCGAGGTAAATCGGACTCGACGGGGCGGCAACCTTCGCCCGAAGGGCGGCGGCCTCAGCGTTCGACGAGGAGAGAGTCGACCCGGAGGCGGTCGACTTCTTCCGAACCTTGGACTTGGGCATCTTTACTTCCTTAAGACTTGCAGGGCATCAGGCGGCATGTGAGGTGTTGCCGGTCGGACCGTCAGGGAGCGAAAGGTGAGCAAGCCAACAAGGCGCCCACCTGTTCGCATCACCGGGACCGAACATTGCTTCCCCTAGCCTACGTGGTGCGGCGCAGTTCTTCGGACTTCTCGTTGCCGGCCACGGAGTTGCAGTTCTCGATCGAACTCGGATCGGCTGCGACGGCTCGGCCGCACAGAGAGCCGGCGAAGAACCTGGGTCGCGCCACGCGGCATGGGGAGCCGCGCGCACAGGGGACACTTGACTGTGGGTGGCTTTGGCTACCCAGCGGATTTGACGACCAGAAGAACGACAGGCAGGGCGGGGGAACACAGCAGTGCCAGAAGCAGATGCCGCCTCGCCCTCGACGCCTTCCCTGCTGGAGCGCCTGGTCCAGCCGCTGCGACGCTCCGCGAACGGCCGGCGTCGAAGCCGGATCTGGCGCGGTGCCGTGCTGATCGTCTGCCTGATTGCCGGTCTGATGTTGGGCACGGCCCACTCCTACTCCGGTGGACAGGACATCCGACCTCGTAACATCGAACTCGCCGGGCTGATCCGCGAAGCCGAAAATGAGGTGGCGCAGGCCCAGGCGCGCGCGACCGAACTCCAGGCACAGATCGATGCCGTCGCCGGTGAGGACGTATCTCCGCAGGTCACCGAAGTGTTGGCCGATGGCGTCGCGTTGGAACCGCAGGTCGGTCTGACACCGGTGGTGGGACCGGGTCTGGTGGTCACCATGACCGACGCTCCTCGGGATTCCGATGGAAACTACCCGCCAGATCTCAACCCGGACGATCTGGTGGTTCACCAGCAGGACGTGCAATCAGTGGTCAACGCGCTCTGGGCAGGTGGGGCAGAAGCGATGATGATTATGGACCAACGGGTCATTGCCACTTCGGCGGTCCGCTGTATCGGGAACACGTTGCTGCTGATGGGACGGGCCTACTCACCGCCCTTCGTGATCAGCGCCATCGGCCCCGCGCCGGGGATGATCAATGCCATCGATACTGAGCCCGGTGTCCGGCTTTTCCAGCAGTATGTCGACCAATTCAACCTGGGATTTGAAATCGAACAAACAGACAGCGTGACATTGCCCGCCTATGACGGTCTAGTACGTATGACTTCCGCACACGAGGAGACGAAGTGAGTACCCGGATATGAGTAACGACGATTCCAACAGCGAGTCGGGTGGCGGATTTCCAGATCCGGATCGGTTGCCGCCGTACGCGCCGACCCCGGCAGGTTGGGTTCTGCCGGAGGACACCGGCGCTTTTGCGCTGCCCCCCGCAGACGGCGCCGGGCCAGCGATCCCGGATCCGCTCGAGCCGACGCCGGATGAATCAACGCCGGTTGAGCCCAAGCACATCGAGCCAACACCGCCGGCCGGCGATCTGGACTCCGATGCGGTAACTCCGGCCGATCTGGAGGAACTGCCGTCGATAGCCGAAGTGGCCGACTCCGACGGTCAGGACTTCGCCTGGGGCGCAGTGCCGGCTACCGCAGGCCCGGACACCGGCGGCAGTACCCTGGGTCCGGACGCTGCTGCAGCGCAAACCGCCGATCTGGAAACCGCTGTTCTGCCGGCGGTTGGCACCTCCCAGCCCGGTGACGTCACTCGTACCGAAGCCATCGCCGGTCTGACCGCGGCGGCTTCCGGCACCTCGGATGAAGCACCCAGGGCCGGCTCGGCACCTCAGGGCCAGATGTCGGTCGCCACCGAGGACGACGCCGCGGTCTCGGCTGCGGCGTTGGCCGGAACCCCGAAAGTGCCGGGTCGCGCCGCCCAGCAGCGCGGTAAGGATCCGATCCGCACGATCGCCCGTGGCATCGGCCAGACGCTGATCACCCTGGGCGTTGTCGTCCTGCTGTTCGTGGTCTACGAGGTCTATGTCACCGACTTGTTCGGTGACCAAAAGCAGGAGAAGGTGCAAGCTGCCCTCGACGAGAAGTGGGCCCAGAAGACCGAAACCGTAACCACCGGCGCCAGTAGTGGCTCCAGCGCGCCGGAGACGACCGCTACTAGCGCGCCACCCCCGGCGCCGGAGCCGGCCGCACAGATAGTGGACCCAGCCGAACGGGAGCGCACTTACGACACCGCCATCGGAGAGGGAGTCGCCAAGATTTTCATCCCAGCACTCGGATCGGACTATG
>JBBSRY010000188.1:0-5560 GCA_038242595.1 Mycobacteriales bacterium | reverse complement strand
GGAAATCACTGACACCGTCAGGGCCCTGAAAAGGGCTCCCAGTCGTGACGACCTGGTCGCGGCAGCAGAACTCGTCGCGCATCTCCCCATCTCGCAAACCCTTGACGAGCTGGAGCGGCTGAACAACCGCGACCGGGCGGTGCTCTACCGCCTGCTCGACAAGGACCGAGCCATGCACGTGTTCGAGTGATTGGACCCCAGTCTGCAATCCGAGCTCATCCAGGGTCTGAAAGACACCGAAGTCTTCAACAACTTGAGTCCGGATGACCGGGTGGGTCTGCTCGATGAGCTCCCCTCGGTGGTCGCCCGTCGTCTGCTGCTGGGACTTTCTGGGCGGGACCGGGCCCTCACCGATGTCGTGCTGGGGTACGGGCAGGGCTCAATCGGGCGCAGCATGAGCCCGCAGTTCATCAGTGCCCACCCGTGGACCACGATCGGCCAAGTACTGGGGACGGTCCGCGACGGCCTGCACGATGCCGAAACCATCTACACACTGCCCGTCACCGATGAAGGGCGGCGGCTGGTGGGGATTATAAGTCTGCGTGACGTGCTGCGTGCCGATCCTGAGCAGACGGTCGACGAAGTCATGGTCGCCGCGGAATCCGTGCAGGCCACCGTCGATGAGGAAACGGCTGCCCGGCGCTGCGCCGACCTGCAGGTGCTGGCGCTGCCGGTGGTCGATCTGGAGAATCGACTATTGGGCATCCTCACGGTGGACGATGCGCTGCAAATCATCGAAGACGCCGATTCCGAGGACGTGGCCCGCAGCGGCGGTAGTGAACCGCTGCGCCGCCCATACCTTTCCACCCCAGTTTGGGAGATCGTCAAATCACGGGTGGCGTGGCTACTGGTGCTGGCGGTCGGTGCCACGCTCACCGTGCGGGTGCTCCACGAATTCGAGGCGACCCTGGCGGAGGTGGTGGTGCTGACGACGTTCATCCCGTTGTTGATCGGCACCGGTGGAAACACCGGCAACCAGGCAGCCACCACGGTGACGCGGGCCTTGGCGTTGGGGGACGTGCGCACCCGGGACATCCTGCGAGTGTTCGCGCGCGAAGTGCGGGTGGGCGCCATGCTGGGGTTGCTGCTGGGCGCGCTGGGTTTCGCGATTTCGGCCCTGGCGTACAGCCCTGACATCGGCTGGGTGATCGGGCTGACCCTAGGCGGCGTCTGCACGATGGCGGCAACAATTGGCGGGATAATGCCGCTATTGGGCAAGGCCATCAAGGCTGATCCCGCGGTGTTCTCCAATCCGTTCATCACCACGTTCGTCGACACGGCGGGTTTGATCCTTTACTTCCTGATCGCGAAGGCGGTTCTGGGTATCTAGCCCCGGTCGCGCCGGCGCTGCTGATTGCGGCTCAAAAAACTGTCCACATTTGAAACTGGCTCTAGTGCCGGATGCGGTGCATTGAGTACGTTCACCTCATCAGGCATCAGCCTGTCGCCGTCGCAAAGGGGAGGAGACCGGTGCCCACCGCCGTTGAGAACATCAAGAGCGAAGTCCGCGAACTCATCCGGCGGCGCGGAATCGACCCGGTTACCGATCCACGCGCAGTCAAGGACCTGATCGAAGAGGTCATCCTGCATTACGAGGAACGGGCCAGTGTTTCCTCGCTGCCGGGCCTGCTGAACACCAATTTGGCCAAGCGCGAAGTCTTTGATGCCGTCGCCGGATTTGGTCCGCTACAACGGTTCTTGGACGACCCGGAGGTCGAGGAGATCTGGGTCAACCAACCCGGCCAGGTTTTCATCGCCCGCAACGGTCGATCCGAACTCACCACCACCATGCTCGCAGCCGGTGAAATTCGGGATCTGGTCGAGCGAATGCTCAAACCGTCCGGCCGACGACTGGACCTGTCCAGTCCGTTTGTCGATGCGCTACTTCCCGATGGAAGCCGACTGCACGCCGTCATTCCGGATATCACCCGCACTCATCTTTCGCTGAATATCCGGAAGTTTGTCGTGGCGGCGCACTCGCTGGACGAGTTGGTCGCCCGCGGTTCGGTCACCGCGCATGCCGCGCGGTTTCTGGAAGCCGCCGTCGCTGCCGGCCTGAACATCATCGTCTCCGGCGGCACCCAGGCCGGTAAGACCACCATGTTGAACGCGTTGATCAACTCCATCCCCGCGACGGAACGGGTGATCACCGCCGAGGAGGTCTTCGAGCTCAAACCACGCCTGCCGGATGTGGTGGCCATGCAAACCAGGCAGGCGAACCTGGAGGGCAACGGCGAGATCAAGCTCCGCCGGTTGATCAAAGAAGCCCTCCGGATGCGACCATCCCGAATCATCGTTGGCGAGGTCCGGCAGGAGGAAAGTCTTGACCTGCTGATTGCCCTGAACTCCGGACTTCCCGGAATGTGTTCGGTGCACGCCAATTCCGCCCGCGAAGCCGTCATCAAACTTTGCACGCTGCCACTGCTGGCCGGCGAGAATGTCACTGCCGCCTTCATCGTGCCAACCGTCGCCTCGTCAGTGGACCTGATTGTTCAAGTCGGCATGGACCACCTCGGGGCTCGTACCGTTCGTGAAATCACTGCACTACCAGGCAGAGTCGAGAACGGTATTGTCGAAACCACGGACATCTTCAACACCCAGGACGGCTTTCTGGTCCGAGCCGATGGCTATCCCCCGCACCCGGAACGGTTCCAGCGGCAGGGCATCAATTTGCCGGGCCTGCTGGCCGGCGCTACCGGACAACCAGTTCAGTCTGTTCTCGCCGATACACGCCAAGGAACCTGGTAGCACCTACAACTCACGCAGAATGTCGTCCACCCGATCGCGCGCGTCGCCGAAAAGCATCTGCGAATTCTCCCGGAAGAACAAGGGATTCTGGACGCCCGCGTAGCCGACGTTCATCGAACGTTTGAAGATGATGACATTCTCGGCCTCCCAGACCCGCAATACCGGCATCCCGGCGATCGGGCTGCCGGGGTCGTCCATCGCAGAAGGATTGACGGTGTCGTTCGCGCCGATCACGAGAACCACCGAGGTATCGACGAAGTCGTCGTTGATCTCATCCATCTCCAGGGCGATGTCGTAGGGCACCTTGGCTTCGGCGAGCAGGACATTCATGTGACCGGGAAGCCGGCCGGCCACCGGATGGATGCCAAAACGGGTGGTGATGCCGCGTTCTCGCAGCCGCCTGGTCAGTTCCGCCACCGGGAATTGGGCCTGTGCGACCGCCATTCCGTAGCCAGGGGTGATGATCACAGACGAGGCTTCCCGGAGTAGTTCGGCCACGTCGGCGGCATTGGTTTCGCGGTGTTCACCGTATTCGGTCTCATCAGCCGACACCGCGACGGCGCCGAACCCACCGGCGATCACCGAGATGAAAGACCGGTTCATGGCCTGGCACATGATGTATGACAAATAGGCACCCGAAGACCCGACCAACGCTCCGGTCACGATCAGCAGGTTGTTGTTCAACAGGAACCCGGAAGCCGCGGCGGCCCAGCCGGAGTAGCTGTTGAGCATGGACACCACCACCGGCATGTCACCGCCGCCGATCGAGGCAACCAGATGCCAGCCCAGCAACAACGCGACCGCTGTGACCGCGATCAACAGGCCGAGCGAGGGTGTGAGGACAAAGACGACGGTCAAGCCAATGAAAGCCACCAAGGCCCCGAGATTGAGAATGTTCTTGCCGGGCAACACGAGTGGGGCGGATTTGATCCGCGCCGACAGCTTCAGGAATGCCACGATCGACCCGGTGAAGGTGACACCGCCGATGAACACGCCGATAAACACCTCGGCATGGTGAATGCCCACCAGATCGGGCGCGACGTTGACGGCGTCGAAGTAACCGTTCCAGCCGACCAACACGGCGGCCAGACCGACAAAGCTGTGGAGGATGGCGATAAGCTCTGGCATCTGAGTCATCTCGACCCGGCGGGCCCGCAGGATCCCGATCACCGCACCGATCGCCATGGCCACCACAATCAGCACCAGCCCGGCTGCGTTGATACTTTCTGTTGCCAGTCCAATGGTCGCTGCCAACGCGATGGTCATGCCGGCTATCCCGAAAATGACTCCACCGCGGGACGTCTCATGACGAGACAGCCCGGCCAGGCTCAGAATGAACAGCAGGGCAGCAATGATGTAGGCCGCCTGGGCGGCGGTTTGCGCGGTCACGAGAAATCTCAGCCTTTCGAGAACATGCTGAGCATGCGACGGGTCACGGCAAAACCGCCGAAGATATTGATGCTGGACACCATGATGGCCACCGCCGACAGTACGGTGATCAGGGTGTTGCCATGCCCGATCTGTAGTAGCGCGCCGACCACGATGATCCCGGATATTGCGTTGGTGACAGCCATCAGCGGTGTGTGCAACGCATGGTGTACGTGACCGATCACGTAATACCCGATCACAATCGCCAACACGAAAACGGTGAAGTTCCCGATCAGCTGGGGTGGCGAGAAAGCCGTCATTAGGAACAGCAAGGCCACCGTAATGCCGACCAACGAGTAGAGCCGTCCCGACGAAAGCTGTTGTTTGACCTGCTTTGCCACAGGTTCAGTGGCCCGCGGCGCAACCGGGATGGCAGAAACCGCGACCGGCGGCGGTGGCCACGTTACCGCGCCGTTCCGCAGGACTGTCATGGCCCGCTGCACCACGTCGTCGAAATCGAGTACCAGAACGCCATCCTTCTGCGGCGTTAGCAGTTTCATCAGATTCACCACATTGGTTCCGTACAGCTGAGAGGCCTGCGCCGGCAATCTACCCGCCAGATCGGTGTAACCGATAATGGTGACGCCGTTCTCGGTTACCACGACCTCCCCTGGCCGACTGCCGGCAACATTTCCGCCCTGCGCCGCGGCCATGTCCACGATCACGCTGCCCGACCTCATCGACGCCACATCAGCGGCTGAAAGAAGGGCCGGTGCCGGTCGGCCGGGGATCAACGCGGTCGTGATGACAATGTCCACCTCGGCTGCCTGTTCGGAGTAGATCTGCGCGGCTCGCCTGTTGTAATCCTCGGAGGTGGCTTTGGCGTAGCCATCGGTACTGATCTCCTGCCGTACCTCTACGGCCATAAACTCCCCGCCGAGTGATCTGACCTGATCAGCCACCTCGGGGCGTGGGTCGGTGGCCCGCACGATGGCTCCGAGGCTAGTGGCGGCCCCGATCGCGGCCAGTCCGGCCACGCCGGCGCCCGCGACCAACACCTTGGCCGGTGGCACTTTTCCGGCTGCGGTGACCTGACCGGTGAAGAAACGACCAAAAGCATGGGCGGCCTCGATCACCGCTCGGTAGCCGGCGATATTGGCCATCGAACTGAGCACATCCAAGGACTGGGCTCGCGAAATCCGCGGCACCGCATCCATCGCCAGTACCGTGATCGATCGCTGCGCCAACATCAGCAACAGATCCGGATTGAGCGCCGGAGCGATCAGGCTGATCAGGGTAGAACCGTCTGCCAGCTGGGCAACCTCGGCCGATGTCGGTGCGTTGACCTTGAGGACAACATCGGCGTGCCAGGCTGCCGCGATGTCCACCACCTCGGCGCCCGCAGTCCGGTAGGCGGTGTCGGCGAAAGCAGAACGCATTCCGG
>JBBSRY010000187.1:0-5570 GCA_038242595.1 Mycobacteriales bacterium | reverse complement strand
GCCGGCACGTACCCCCTGTTATCGCAGGGGAGGCGTGCATCGCCTGCGCGACGGGGGAGCTCGCGAGCGCACATCGAAGGAGCGACAAATGATCATCGGATTCATTGCCAAGCAGGTGCTCGGCGCAGCACTGACCGGCGCGGCAGGGCTGGCCATCATCGAGGCCGCCAAGGGCACCAATATCGGCAATATTGCCAAGCAGGCAGCAGTGGGCGTGACCGAGGTCGGTATCCGCGGTTACAAGATGGCCGAACAGGGTGCGGAAAAGGCCTGGGCCACCGCCAATGAGGTGTTCAGCGAAGCCAAGGTGAAGGCAGACGAGGATATGTCTGATCCGTGGGCAGGATCGGCAGGTTCGGCACACTCGGCGAATTCATCTGATGAAGAAGTCGTGGTGGCCGCGGTCCTCGTCGAGGACGTCAAACCGTCGGATGGTTCGTCCCACTGATTTCGTTCTTGGGTTGGGTGGCCCGCTTGCCGCTGACGCGACGAGTGGGCTTTCCTCTTTTCAGGGGTGGCCACCGGGGTTAGCGTTAAAGGATGGACCGGCGACGCAGTGGTGTGTTGTCACTGCTCATTGCTGCCGTACTGGTGATCGTTGTGCCGCAGGCGCTGGATCCGGGGCAATCCGGCAGCGCGGCCAGGGCGCCACTGCCGGCGCCGCCCATGGTCGGGAGTTGTCTGAGCGGACCGGATCACGATGTGGTGTCGTGCGCGGAATTGCACAACAGTGAAGTCACCGCGGCCTGGATAGCCGGTGATCCGGCCGGCCCGATTTCCGCTGATGATGCCCCGTGTTGGCAGCCTGCCGACGAATACATCGGTGATTCAGCAACCAAGGCGGTCAGTGGTTGGGACCGGTATCCGGCCATGATTGATGTGCGGTTGGTGCAGGCTCCGCAGTCCGAGGGAGCCGGCCGGTGGGGATGGAAAGCGTGTGTGGTCCTACCTGCCGTCGGTGGCCAATACACCGGATCAGCAGCCGGAGTTGGTAAAATCGGGCACCGGATGGGTGCTTTTGCCAGTTGCGCGGGAGCGGTTCCGCTACGCATCAGGTCCGCTGTCCCTGATGTCAACTGCCTGCAGGCCCATGGGGGTGAATTCTTGGGCTCGGCCACCGGTTTCGAGCCGAACGTGGCGCTACCCGATGATGCTGCCACCTTTGTACCCGTCCCATCCGACGAGGAGTTTCGGGCCGGCTGTCGTAGTTTGGCGGCCGAGTTGATGGACGCGGACGACCCGACCTACGGTGGCGCGCTGGCACTATCGACGTTGATCGAGTCAGCTATCGCAACCGGATCCAGCAATGGCGCTCGGGAGGTAGGCGGCAAGATCCTCAGTGAACTGACCTATTCCGGGACTGCGACCACTGCGCTGTGCATCGTGCGGTCGGCCGACAGCCGGGTGCTGGTTGACTCGGTGATCGGGCTGGGCGAGGGCGAACCTCCGCTGCAGTAGGGCTGTTGGCCGGCAGCAGTCGGTACGCACCCCCGCCGTCGAAGTCCCTTACCCGCGGGGTAGCAGCTTCTGGGCGATGCCGTCAAAGATGACAGTGACTTCGGTTTGCGGGTCCAGGCCCGCCGGGATGGCGACGGCCGATGTGGTCGGGCTCGAGTCGGCCGTGCACATTGCCGCGGCCGTCGAGCCTTCCGGCAGTAGTGGCGCGGTGGTGATCGTCAGAGTGTGACTATCCACCAACTGCACGACGGGGGGCAGTCGAGGGCAGGACGAACTGCCGAAGGTCAGGATCAAAAGGTGACCATCCGGACCCCAGCCGGCCACCGAGCCGTCCAGACTGCCGCCGGCAGTGACTGAAGCCAACTGTGAGGTCGGTACCGAGAAGGCACCGGGGCCATAACTGATTACCGGGTTGGTCTGGGTCTGGGTCTGCTCAGTTGCGGTGCATCCCAGGGTAAAGACAATCAGTACCAGCAGGCACGCGAGTTGTCGCCTCATTCTCCAATTGGCCATCTCAGACCTGATCGACGAACTCGGCAGCAGGGCGCTGAAATCGTTGCATGATTTCGGTAAATCGCGCCGAACTGGATCGTCCCGGCCAGTCTCCGGGGAGTAAATCGTAGGGGAGTCCTGGATCGAGATACGGGATGATGCGCCAGGAATCGATACTACGAACGTAATGTGCGAAGGCGCCCTGCGGGGCGTTGGCAGCTTGGGTCAACACTGGGGCGGTGTCGTGAAGAAACGCGTGGTGCAGGGACGCAATGGCTGGCAAATCCCACCATTGACCGATGGCCGTTGTCAGCCGAACCCCGGACTGCGGAGTCTGCGTGCGGAACAGTGTGGTGCGGTCCCGCAGTTCCAGGTCGCCAAGGATCTGTTCGACCTCGCCGCGCAACATCTCCGGGGTGATCCAGAGGCCAGGAGCGACGGTGCCACAACCGATCCAGGACAGTCTGCGGCGCAACTGATGTCGACGTTCCCGTTCGGTTTCCGGCACACTGAAGGAGATCAGGCACCAGGGGTCGCCCAGGTTCATGGTGCGCGGATGGAAGATCCGCCGATCGCCGGTAGCCAACATGGTTTCGGCGTCCGGATGCAGGCGGTAACCGGCAGCGCCGTCTATCTGGGCCGGCTGAATGAGCCCTTTGAGTTTTACCCTGGCAACCGCGGTCCGGGTGTTGGCAGCGCTAACCCCCAACGCGTCCATCAAGGTCACAAGGCTGCGGGCTGTCAGTCGTCCGTCTGGTCCACGCAGGTACAGCCCGATGACGGTTCGCAATAGAGAGGTGGCGCTGCCGGGGCGCGATTCAAGATCGTCCAGTACGGTGCCCACCGAAATCTCAGCCGAGTTCGCGCAAACATGCTGTTACGGCGTTGATCCCACGTTCGACCTCGGCGAAAGAGCTGGATAGCGGTGACAGCCCGATGCGCAACCCGGTCGGCGGACGAAAGTCCGGGATGACCCCGCGTTCCCACAACATCGCGGTGACCTGCTGGAAGTGTGGATGGTCCACGATCACATGGGAGCCACGCTTGGCCGGGTCGCGAGGGCTGGACAAGGTGGCGCCCAACGGAATCAGTTGGTCGTCAACCAGCGCGATGGCAAATTCGGTGAGGGCGACGGACTTTGCCCGGACCCGGTCGATGCCGGCTTCGGCGATCAGCTCGATCATGCCCTTCATCGGCTGCATGGCCAGCACTGGTGGAGTTCCGGTAATAAATCGTCGAATACCGTCGGCCGGTCGGTAGGCCGGTCCCATCAGGAACGGTTGATCGGCCCCGATCCATCCCCAGATCGGTTGCTGCAATAGGTTTTGCAGCTCGTGGCGCACATAACCGAAGGCCGGTGCGCCGGGCCCACCGTTGAGATATTTGTACGAGCAGCCGACGGCAATGTCCACTCCCCAGGCATCCAGTTCGACCGGCACCGAGCCGGCCGAATGGCACAGATCCCACAGCACCAGCGCGCCGGCGGCATGTATCTGCGCGGTCAGCGCTGCTGCATCGGCCAGGTGGCCGGAGCGGTAGGCGACATGACTGAGCACTACCAGGGCGGTCTTCGGCCCGAGAACTGTTTCCAGGTCTGCAGTCTCAACACCCGTGGCCGGATCTGCCTGTACCCAGCGAAGAGTGATGCCGCATTCCTGCGCGATCCCCTCCAGGATGTAGCGGTCGGTGGGGAAGTTGTCCCGATCGATGATCACTTCGGTGCGCTCCGGCTGGAAGGCGATGGCGGCCCGAATCAGTTTGTAGATCAACACCGAGGTCGAGTCGCCGATGAAGACCTGCCCGGCGGCGGCGCCCAGGGCAACTTCGCCCAGGCGGTCACCGACGGTAAATGGTTCGTTCAGCCATTGCTCGTCCCAACCGCGGATCAGCCTGGCACCCCAGGAGTTCTCCACAAATTCGGTCAGCGTGGCGGCGGTGCTGCGCAACGGTCGGCCGAGTGAGTTACCGTCCAGATAGGCGATGACCCCATCTTCCTGGCCAGTGAAATGCTCCAGTAATGAGGCCAGCGGATCGGCGGCATCCAGCAAGGCGGCATTCGGCACAGTGGCATTCGGCGCGGTGGCATTCGGCGCGGTGGCATTCGGGGCGGTGGCGGTGGGGTTCATGCGGGGTTTCCGATCTCGGTGCGGACGGCGTACAGCTCGGGGAAGAAGGTGAGGTCAAGCGCCCGACGAAGGAAGGCAGCCCCGGAGGAGCCCCCGGTACCGGTCTTGAAGCCGATGGTGCGCTGAACCGTCCGAAGGTGTCGGAATCGCCAGAACTGGAAATTGTCCTCGACGTCGACCAGGCTTTCGCAGGCCTCATAGACACCCCAGGGGGTGTCGTCCGATTCGTAGATCTGCTTCAGGATGGGGATCAACGAATCTTGAAAGGCCCAGGGCTGCTGTACATCTCGGTCGAGAATGAAACTTGGTACCGGGTATCCGAGGCGCGCCAGCAGGGCCAGAAAGCAGTCGTAGACGGTCGGCGTGGCCAACATGTCGGATAGCAGTTGATGAGCTTCCGGGTCGCTCTCGAAGACTTTGAGCATGGCTTCGTTCTTGTTGCCAAGAATGAACTCGATGGCGCGGTATTGGAACGACTGAAAACCGGAAGAATTGCCCAGGGACCCGCGGAACTGCATGTATTCGCGAGGAGTGAGAGTGGCCAGCACAGACCACTGTTCGGTCAACGTCCGTTGGATGTTCTTGACCCGCGCCAGGCATTTCAGGGCCGGCTGCAGCTCATCGGCGTCCAAGAAGTCGCGGGTGGCGCGCAGTTCGTGCAGAAGCAGTTTGAGCCAGAGTTCGCTGGTCTGGTGTTGCACGATGAAGAGCAACTCGTCGTGATGTTCCGGGCTGCTCTTGGGGTGTTGGGCATGCAGCAGGCGGTCCAGGTCCAGGTATCCGCCGTAGCTCATCGAATTTCGGAAATCGGTGCGAACGCCCTGCTCGATCGTTCGGACCGCCGTTGGTTCGTCACTGGTCATCTCGGAATTATATCAGTTGCATGACGGTCGCAACATGGGTGAAATGCGCGGTGGGCCCGGCCGAAAGCGGCATCACCTCCGTGTGAAATCGTAAGCATTCTTGCGATGTCCGCATTTGCGCCTCTACACTTCATAAATTACCGCAGAATCGTCTGGTTGGTACTGGGAGGCCCTGAATTGTTGATAAGACGCCGTTTCCACCGGCCCGCGGTGGTCACTGCCGCGTTGCTGGCCGCCGTACTGGTGGGCTGTTCCTCCACCGCCGCGTCGAGCTTGTCGGCGGAAAGTTCAGCAGCCGGCGACCAGGGCATCTCGGGCGCTATCACCGTTTTTGCTGCAGCCTCGCTGAAGAGCGCCTTCACCGAACTTGGCGAGAGTTTCCAGGGCGCGTACCCCGGGACCACCGTGACGTTCAGCTTCGCCGGCTCCTCGGACCTGGTCACCCAAGTAATCGGCGGCGCCCCCGCCGATGTGTTCGCCTCGGCCGACACCAAGAACATGACAAAACTGACCGATGCCGGCCTGGTGAATGGCGCGCTGGTCAACTTCGCGACCAACACGTTGACCATCGTCACCCCACCGGAGAACCCGGCCGGAATCGCCTCCTTCGCCGATTTGGCGAAAACTGATG
>JBBSRY010000186.1:0-5575 GCA_038242595.1 Mycobacteriales bacterium | reverse complement strand
CGATGTGTGTGCGAATTCTGCGTAACGAGGCCACCCATCTCGGTTACAAGTCGACCTTCACCATTTACGACTCGGCTGATTCACAACGTCTGGTGGCGTTGGTTTCCGGTGATCTGGACCTGGACAGCAAACGGTTCACCCCGCGCGCGCTGGCCGCAGCGATCAGCAACTTGAAGAACGAATTGCTGGACCCGGCAACCGCCGCGGAGCGGGCCGATAGCGATTACGCCAAGGTGGTCGCGGAGGTCTACGCGGGATATCAGGCTCGACTCAAATCGGCCTCGGCCCTGGATTTCGACGACCTGATCATGGAGACGGTGGCGCTGCTGCAAGTGTTCCCCGCGGTGGCCGAGCACTACCGCCGCCGTTTCCGGCATGTCCTGGTCGACGAATACCAGGACACCAATCATGCGCAGTACACGCTGGTCAAGGAGTTGGTGGGTGGTGCTCACGACGAACGTGAGGTGCGCGCCGCCGATGGCGAATTGGTCCGGGCCGCCCGTAGCCAGGTACCGCCGGCCGAGCTTGTGGTCGTCGGTGACGCCGACCAGTCGATTTACGCTTTCCGCGGCGCCAGCATCCGCAATATCGTGGAATTCGAGCGCGACTACCCGGCGGCGCGCACCATTTTGTTGGAGCAGAACTACCGCTCCACCCAGACAATTCTGTCCGCCGCCAATGCGGTGATTTCCCGCAACCCGGAACGACGGGCGAAGAACCTCTGGACGGCGGCCGGGAACGGCGAATGGATCGTCGGCTACGTGGCCGATAACGAACACGATGAGGCATCCTTCGTCACCAGTGAGATTGATCGACTGGTTGATGAGGGGAGCATCAGATTCGGCGATGTCGCGGTTTTCTATCGCACCAACGCATCCTCCCGTGCGTTTGAAGATGTCTTCGTCCGAATGGGTATGCCCTACAAGATCGTTGGTGGCGTGCGGTTCTACGAGCGCAAGGAGGTCAAAGACGCGCTGGCCTATCTGCGGGCACTGGCCAACCCGGCCGATGAGGTATCGCTGCGTCGAGTGCTCAATACCCCGAAGCGGGGAATCGGTGATCGGGCCGAGGCTGCGCTGTCGGTATTCGCCCAGAAAGAAAAGACAATCTTCGCCGATGCGTTGAATCGCGTTGCCGAGATACCCTTCATTGCAACACGTTCGGTCAAAGCTATTGCGGGATTTAATGCGATGATCAACGGGCTGCGGGATGCACTCGACAACGGCGCCGAACCGGCCGATCTGCTGACCATGGTGTTGGAACAGAGTGGATACAACGATCTACTGGAATCCAGTGACGACCCCCAGGACGCCTCCCGGTTGGAGAACCTGGAGCAGTTGGTGACCGTTTTGCGCGAGCGGGTGGAGATTCTGCAGGGCGGGTTCGAGGTTGGCGAGAGCATCGAGCCGGGCCCGGCTCTGCTGGCGGCTGTTTTGGAACAACTTTCGTTGGTTGCCGACGCCGATCAGATCCCGGATGCCGAATCCGGCATGGTCACCATGATGACGCTGCATACGGCCAAGGGGCTGGAGTTCCCGACGGTGTTCCTGACCGGTTGGGAGGACGGGCTTTTCCCGCATATGCGCGCCTTGGGTGACGACAAGGAGCTCGCCGAAGAACGTAGGCTTGCCTACGTCGGAATTACCAGGTCCCGCGAGCGTCTCTATATCTCGCGAGCGGTCACCCGTTCCAGTTGGGGGCAGCCCGGCGCCAATCCGGCTTCTCGGTTCATCCAGGACATCCCGGACAATCTGATCGATTGGCGGCGTCTGGTCCAGACCCCGCAGTACGCCGGTTCGGACAACTGGTATCCGGGTGGTGGTCGCTCGGCGCCGGTGGCGGCGTCCCGATTCGGCTCCAGTGGCGGATCGAGTGGTCGTTTCGGTGAATCCGCGCAGTCCCGCTTGGCCGCTACCGGTACCAGGACAACGGGTCGGACGGGCTGGCAGAACACCCCGACGGTGGTGTTGAAAGAGGGGGATCGGGTCAACCACGACAAGTATGGCCTGGGCAAAGTCATTGCGGCCGAAGGGGTTGGGGTCCGAGCAACGGCAACGATCGACTTCGGCGCAGCCGGCACCATTCGGCTGATGCTCATCGGCGGCGTCCCGCTCACCAAACTCTGACCAGCACGGCTCGGCTGGTATTTACCTTGGGAGGGCGGAGTCGGAACGACCGGAAATGTTGCCACGCCGAACTCCTCGCACGCCTGTCCTGAGGGTGGCCAGCGGTCGGTTAACTCCGCCGGGCTCATCAGTATTCGCTGTTTGGTGCGAAGTGCCTGGAGGCTGGGGTCGTCGCCGATGAAGCATTGCAGTTCATCGACCACCGGTGGGCGCTGATGAGTGGTTCGCTCGATGCGGTTCGGACGTGAAGCCGTGCAGCGAATTCCCCGCTAGCTTTCTATGTGATAAACCTATCAGGTTAGGTGAGCCTGCCCAACATTCACGACACCGCGGTATCGTCGAATGCGATAGGCGCCGGTGAGCCTCCGGTTTGATCTGAATGGAAAGAGAGACAGTAGTGTTCCACCGAAAAACACGATTTCTGGGCTGGACAGCTGCGATTGCAGCCATAGCCACTGTGGCAGCCTGTGGCTCGTCCACACCGTCCACACCGACTGCCATTGCGCCAGCCGCCCCTGGTAGCTCGGCTACTGCGTTGAGTGAATCAGCCCAGACGGCGAGCTCGGTTATGGAGCCGTCGGCGTCGGGAAGCTCCAAAGACACGACGGAAGGTGCGGCGCCCAGCTCAGCTCCGGCCGAATCCTCGGAGGCGGAAGCGCCGTTGGATCCGGAAGCCCTGACGATCTATAACGCGCAGCACGAAAACCTGGCCGAGGCCTGGGCCGCAGCGTTCACCGCCGAGACCGGCATCAAGGTGCAGATGCGCAATGGCAGCGACCTGGAGATGGCCAACCAGATAGCCGCAGAAGGTACCGAATCGCCGGCAGATGTCTTCATCACCGAGAACTCGCCAGGAATGAATGTGGTCGAGGCTGCCGGTCTCTTCACCCCGGTGGAGCCGGCCACGCTCGCTCAGAT
This sequence comes from Mycobacteriales bacterium, assembly GCA_038242595.1. GTDB lineage: Bacteria > Actinomycetota > Actinomycetes > Mycobacteriales > Nakamurellaceae > Nakamurella. Next base: position 2,531 of record JBBSRY010000186.1, on the reverse strand, counting down.
TCCCTCCCAGTACTCGCCCAGCACCAACAACTGGGTGGGAGTTGCCGCCCGGTCCACCGTTCTCGTCTACAACACCAGCAAGTTCACCGAAGACCAACTGCCCGCCTCCATCATGGATCTGGCCAAGCCCGAGTGGAAGGGCCGGTGGGCCGCTTCGCCGGGTGGGGCTGACTTCCAGGCCATCATCAGCGCCATGTACGAGCTGGAGGGCGAAGCCGCAACCGAAGAGTGGCTCACCGGCATGGAGGAAAACTTCGTTGCCTACAAGGGCAACTCCACCGTGATGAAGGCAGTGAACGCCGGTGAAGTCGATGCCGGGGTCATCTACCACTACTATTGGTACGGCGACCAGGCCAAAACCAAGGAGAACAGTTCGAATACTGCGCTGCACTTCTTTGGCAACAAGGATCCGGGTGCTTTCGTGAGTGTGTCCGGTGCTGGGGTACTGGCCTCCAGCATGAAACAAGAACAGGCCCAACAGTTCCTGGCGTTCATCACCAGCGCGGCCGGCCAGAAAATTGTTGCCGATACGGTTCTGGAATACCCGCTCCTGGATACCCGATCTGAGACCAACAAAGCATTGCAGGCGCTCTCTTCGCTGGACGCCCCGGTCGTCGACCCGGCTTCGTTGAATAGTGAGGCCGTGGTGGACCTGATGACCGCGGTGGGCATCCTCTAAAGCTCGCTGGAGAACCGTTGTCGATCAAAGATGTACAGGCACGGGTGAGGTCGCCGCTTCGCGGGGCCTCGCCCGTGTTGGTGGTGACCGCGATTCTGGTAGCGCTACTGGCAGTGATTCCAGTGGGTTTCGTCATCTACTCGGTCATCGACGCCGGCTGGGACCGAGCCCGCAAACTGATCTTCCGGGCCAGGGTCGGCGAGCTCTTGCTCAACACCGGATTACTGGTGGTTTTCACCATGCTCGGGTGCGCCGTCGTCGGCACCGGTTGTGCCTATGTGGTCGAGCGAACCGCGGTGTCGGGGCGTCGATTGTGGGCGCCCCTGCTGGTGGCACCCTTGGCGATACCGGCATTTGTGACCAGCTACGGTTGGGTGTCGATTGTGCCCGGCATCGACGGCCTCGGCGGAGCCACCCTGATCATGACATTGGCCTACTTTCCGCTGGTCTATCTGCCGGTGACGGCTGCATTGCGCAGCAGCGATCCGACCTGGGAAGAGCAGGCCAGGTCACTGGGTTTCGGCCCGATGAGGACCTTCGCAAAAGTCACGTTGCCGCAACTGCGGCCGGCGCTGCTGGGCGGGTCGCTGTTGGTCGGGCTGCACACGCTCGCCGAGTTCGGTGCCTTTCAGTCTCTTCGGTTCTCCACTTTTACCACCGCGATCTACGAGCAGTATCAGTCGACCTTCGCCAGCGCGGCCGGAAATATGCTCTCGGTCGTCCTGGTGCTGTGTTGTCTTGTTCTGGTGTCAGGTGAGTTGGCTCTTGGTCGTACCAAGGTAGCGCGGCTGGGGTCGGGAACCCCCAGGCCCTATCTGCCGGTGCATTTGGGAACCCGCGCGGTTCCCGCCTTCACCGCACTGCTGTTGGTGGTGGTCGGCGCGTTGGGGGTGCCGTTGACCAGCGTTGTCTACTGGCTGCGCCTTGGTGGCAGTCGGGTCTGGACGGAAGCCGTGTGGTCGGCGGCACTGTCGACGCTGCAGCTGGCCCTGGTGGCCGGCTTGGTGACCACGGTGTTGGCTTTTCCGGCTGCTTATCTTTCGGTGCGGCATCGCGGGCTGCTCAGCCTTTCTGTCGAGCGAGTTGGCTACCTGTCGGCCGCGGTCCCGTCGTTGGTGGTCGGTCTGGCGCTGATCACGTTGACCGTGCACTACGCCAAGCCGATCTACCAGACCGCGGTCACCTTGATAGTGGCCTATCTACTGCTGATGCTGCCGCGGGCTCTGGTGCCCATCCGATCAGGTCTGGCCCAGTCACGTCCGGAGCTGGAGGAAGCTTCCGCTGCCCTGGGGCGCTCTCGACTGCGCACCCTGGCCACCGTGACGATTCCGCTGGCCGCTCCCGGTATCGCAAGCGCGGCAGCACTTGTCGCGTTGGCCACCAGCACGGAGCTCACTGCCACCCTGTTGCTGGGACCGACCGGACTGAGAACTCTGGCCACCCGGTTCTGGAGCCTGAGCGGCAGCATCGAGTACGTCGCCGCCGCCCCCTACGCTGCCCTCCTTATCCTGATGGCCGGTCCGATCACCTACCTGCTGCTCCAACAATCACGAAAGGTCCTCGGCCGATGAACCGCCTCGAGGTGACCGACCTGCACAAGTCCTTCGGCCAGGTCCACGCTATCCAGGGCGTGTCATTTGGGGTCGAAACCGGCTCTTTCACAGCGCTTCTCGGTCCGTCCGGGTGCGGCAAAACCACGCTGCTGCGAATCATCGCGGGCTTCGAACAAGCCGACGTCGGCAGGGTGACCCTGGGCGGCGTCGTGGTCAGTTGAGCCGGAAAACCGCTCGCACCCGAACGCCGGTCGATCGGGTTCGTCGCACAGGAGGGAGCGTTGTTCCCGCACCTGTCG
>JBBSRY010000185.1:0-5581 GCA_038242595.1 Mycobacteriales bacterium | reverse complement strand
CCGCCGCCGCCCCGATTACCTTCGAAGCCGATATTGCGTCCAAGGTCAACGAACTGATCGCTGATCCGGCCCGCGCCGGCGCCATGGGTCTGGCCGGCCGGGCCCGAGCCGTGGAGTCGTTCTCTTGGAATGCGGTGGCAGAAACGACTGTCGCGCTGTACAAATCGCTTCTCTAGTCCTGCTCTGAGCTGCCGAATGAGCTGCAGCAGAGTGAAGAAACCCGTCGGCCACCTGTGAAAGGTGTTGGCCGGCGGGCTTCTTCGCTTTTACTACCAACGCGCAAAGGTACCGATCGGTACCTGCCATCGTCTGACCGCCCATCGGGCGGTCCGCCAACAGACAGCGTCAGCCGAACAGACCGCTCAGCTCACCACTGCCTTGAGCGCGTCACCCAGCGCGGAGGCCTCGTCGGCCGAGATTTCGACAACGAGGCGGCCACCGCCCTCGAGCGGAACACGCATGACGATGCCTCGACCCTCCTTCGTGACCTCAAGAGGACCATCCCCAGTACGGGGCTTCATGGCCGCCATGTGCGACTCCCTCCACCACAGTTATCAATAAGTCGACTCCGACCGGCTACCACCCCGGTAAAGGTCGGCCCGCACGAAGCGGGCTATTTATTCTCTCTCATGGTTACCCCAGATGACGAACCCAGGGCCATTTTCGGTACCGCGAGTCCCGCCGACCGAGCATTCGACGATTCGAATTAGGGTGGGTGGGCGGCGGGAACCGAAGTTTCACCCACAGCTGCCGAAACCGTACTGCCGACACCTCAGGAGTCCTCCTCATGACTGACAAGCTCACTGCCACAACCGATCCCGATCACCCGGCCGGTTCCGGATCCGCAGCAGGTGTTGAACCTGTGCTCTTGGTCAACGATGCTGACGGAGTGCGGACGCTGACACTGAACCGTCCGGGCGCGTTCAATGCATTCGACCTCGAGCTCAAGAGTCAATTCCTGCCGGCGTTGCGCGCAGCCGCTGCTGATGACTCGGTTCGGGTGGTCGTGATCTGCGGGAACGGTCGTGCATTCAGCGCCGGCCAGGATCTCAAAGAGCACCTGACCTTGACCGCAGCCGGTGACCCGGCGGTTGCCAGAACCGTGCCGGACTTCTACAACCCGATGATCGAAGCCGTCATCAGCATGCGCAAGCCGGTGATCGCAGCCGTCAACGGTGTCGCGGCCGGTGCCGGAGCAGCGCTGTGTTTTGCCTGCGACCTACGGATCGCGGCCGAATCGGCCACTTTCACGATGGCCTTCGCCGGTGTTGGACTCAGTGCCGATTCCGGGGCCTCGGCCACCCTCCCCAGATTGATCGGTCTAGGGCGCGCCACCCAGTTGATGTTCAGCGGCGAGAAGGTCAGCGCCGCCGAGGCACTCCGGATCGGGATGGTCACCGCAGTGGTCCCGGATGCCAACTTCGCCGCCACCGTGGCCACCACTGCCGGCCAACTCGCCGCCGGCGCCACCGCAAGTTACGGCTGGATCAAGGCCTCGCTACAGGTAGGGGTCACCTCGGACCTGTCAGCCACGCTGGCTTTCGAGGAGCAGGCGCAACGCGCCTGCTTCGCTTCGGCAGACCATCATGAGGGTATGCAGGCCTTCGTCGAGAAAAGACGCCCCCAGTTCCAGGGCCGCTGACCCCGTGATGGCCTAGGTTGGGTGCCATGGCCTCCAGCTTCCCCACGGTCCTGATCACCGGCGCGACGTCAGGATTGGGTCGGTATCTGGCCACCGTTCTGTACTCGATGGGCTGGAACATTCAGGCGCATGGCCGAGATCAACGCAAACTCGATGAGCTGGAGCAGTCTCTGATAAGCGGTGAAGGCCAGGGGGCAGTCACTTGTTTTCAGGCTGATCTGTCCGCGATATCGCAGATCCGGAGAATGGCCGCCGAGGTGCTCGGAACCTGCGGCCGACTCGACGTACTGGTCAACAATGCCGGAGTCGGGTTCGGCGCTCCGGGTGACTCCCGTGAGGTCAGCCAGGACGGCCATGAGCTGAGGTTGGCGGTGAACTATCTGGCACCGTATCTACTTTCTGACCTCCTGCGGCCGTTGCTGGTCCGGTCAGCTCCCGCGCGCATCGTCAATGTTGGCTCGCTGGGGCAGGCGCCGGTAGATCTTGCCGATCCGGAATTTGCGCAGGACTACGACGGAACCGCCGCCTACCGACGCTCGAAATTGGCGCTGGTCTGCCACACCTTCGACCTGGCCGCAGATCTGAGCAGTGCCGGTGTCACGGTGAACTGCCTGCATCCGGCGACCTTCATGGCCACCGCCATGGTGCTGGACAGCGGGGTCACGCCGCGCTCGACTCTGGAGGAGGGGGGCGAGGCAGCACTGCGCCTGATCACCGGTGAGAGCAGCGCCGGCCGGACGGGCCAATTTTTTGACGGACTCAAGCTGGCCACAGCAATTGACCAGGCTTATGATTGCGGCTACCGAAGAGCACTACGTGAGGTGACCTCGGAGTTGATCGACGGTGGCCCCCCTCAGAATGCGCCAGTGCGAGGCTGATGTGGCAACGCGGTCGGCTACTGGCGCCGGTACTGGCAGCGGATCGGCACGTCCACGGTGACTCACCGGAATCGAGGTCACGTAGGCTTGCCCGGTGGGACCATTAGGCGAGATCTTCAATCCGGGTATGCGGCATGAGATCGAAGAGAAACGATCCAAAGAGCTGCGCCGCGAAGAAGAGGGCTACGGGCAGAAGGGTGATCTGCGGATCGACCTGGAATCAGGCTTTGTAGTCATCCACTCGCCGGCGGCTCAATCCTCCCCCACCGAACCTGCGCAGGACCCCAACGAGAGTTGAGCGGTTGTCAGATCTGCGACGCTACTTCGGCGTCCAACAGTTTGGCCAATTTCTTCAGCGACGCTCGAAACCCCCAGGCCACCCCGGGGCGAATCGCGATCCAGCCGATGCGGCCGAAAACTCCGAACGGGAGGTCGACATCGTCGGCCCAGGTGATCGTGGATCCGGTCGCGGTCTTTTCAACGGTGAAGATGCCATCGCCGCGGATCAGGGTGCCATTGTGTTCCACTACCCAACGGTGCGGCGCATCCAATTCGGTGACCGTCATAAGGTCCAAAAAGCCAAGCCCCGCAATTGAGGTGAATGCCATCATCCGGGAACCAACCGCAGGTGCCTCGACGTCTCCGGAGAGTCCGGCCGTCGTAGTGCCGAGCATCCAGCGACTCTGCGCAGCAGGGTCCACCAACAGTGCAAAGGCTCGTTCTGGAGATGCTTTTGTGTGTGCGCTGGCGCTAACTTGGACGCGAGTTGTCATATCCGGCGCTCCCCTTCGGTGCTGATTTTCTGCAAGCTCTGACTGTGGTTCGCTGCTGACTCGATCGGTGATGACTCCGGCGGCGGTGACTCCGGCGGCGGTGAAGTTTCTGGCAGCGGTGGCGGGTCGCCGATGAAAAGATCCTCGTCAGGGGCGCGGTGCGCGCCGGTCACCAACTCCGCGTTGGTCTCCGGTTCGACCGGATTCGGCTGGTCCGGGCTGGTTCCGGTCAACACCTCAGAGGTACCCGTTTCAAGCTCTCGTAACCGCTCTCGGGTGCGGTCGAGTTCCTCGGCGAGGCGGTCCAGGGTCCAGTCGACATCAGACATCCGATAGCCGCGGACGGCCAGCGAGAACTTCACCGACCGGACATCATCCCCCTCGATTTGCTGCGCGGGCAGGCTGGCCGGAGAGGTGCGAGCCGCAAGCGGCGGCATTTGCTCGCCGCGGCCGAACAGCAGGAGGGCGAGTCCAAATAGTACTAACGCGATAACAGCAGCTATCACCAGATACTGCAGAACGGTCGTCACAGCCCCAATGGTGCCAGAGAGTCGGCGAACCGCCGACCGATTCGCCGGTCAGGCCAGTCCGCGCAGTGGTGAGCTCGGCGGGCGAATCCCCCGGATGGATGCCACCATCTCCACCACGTGACGGGTCTGCTTCACCTGATGCGAACGGAACACCGCAGCTCCGGCCATGGCAGCAACAGCGGTGGCGGCCAAGGTCCCGTCCACCCTCTCTTGCAGTGGTACCCCCAGCGTTTCACCGACAAAGTCCTTGTTGGACAGTGCCATCAACACCGGCCATCCGGAGCTCACCAACTCGCTGGTTCGGCGCAGCAACTCCAGACCGTGATAGGTGTTCTTGCCGAAGTCATGGGTGGGATCAATCAGGATTCCCGCCGCGGGGACACCGGCGGCCACCGCTGCCCGAGCAGCCCGCGTGGTCTCGTCCAACACCGCTTGCACCACGTCTTGATAAGAGGCTCGGAAGGGATTTGTCCGAGGGATCGCACCGCCGGTGTGCGAGCACACAAGTCCGGCACCGAATCGGGCGGCTATCTGGATGAGCCCGGGATCATGTCCGGCCCAGGTGTCGTTGATCAGATCGGCGCCCTCGCCGCAGGCCGCGTGGGCCACATCGGAGCGCCAGGTATCGACACTGATCAGCAGGTCAGGCCAGCGACTACGAACCTTGGCAATGAACGGCACCACCCGGCTGATCTCCTCCGGAATATCGACCACCGGACCCACCCCGGCTTTCACGCCGCCGATATCAACCAGATCAGCGCCCTCTTCGACAGCCCGCTGCACGGCTTCCAGTGCAGCCTCCTCACCGTAGGCGGCGCCTCTGTCATAGAAGGAGTCCGGTGTTCGATTCACGATGGCCATCACCGCAGCACGATCTGACGGCAGTCTGCGCCCTCGGAAGATGGGTGTCGCTGCGGCCTGCTCCCCGCTCGCGCCGGCGGGGGCGGGCGATAGGTTCGGTCGATCCGACCCTGTTGTCGGCTTCAGGGCCGTCGAACTCTGATCAGTACCCACCCGGCCAGCCTACGGCGACCCAGCACCGGGGTTACCGGTCTGACTCAGATGTGGGGTGACACCGGCTTGAATCAAGGCAATGATCCCAGCCTCATCCAGCAGGTCGGCCGGGGCAACAGTCTCGTTGGTCCCGACATAATGGAAGGCGGCCCGGACCCGGTCCGGATCGCAATGGGCGATTTTTGCCCAGGCCAACCGATAGGCGGCCAGTTGCACTGCCACCGCCTTCGCCTTGTCGCCCTCCGGGCGCCGTCCGGTTTTCCAGTCGACGACCGTCCAGCCGCCGTCATCATCGGCAAAAACTGCATCCATCCGTCCCCGGACCGGCAGGTCCCCCATCATGGTCGCGAACGCGACCTCTTGGGCCTGCGGAACCCGTCGTGCCCACGGTGAGCCAAGGAACGCTTCGCGCAAATGATCGAAGTTGAGTTCTGGCAGGGTATCTCGATGATCGGCACCGGGCAATTCACTCAGATCCAGCAGAGCCTCACCGGCAAAGAAGCGCTCCAACCAGCTGTGGAAGGCAGTGCCGCGGCGCGCCATCGGGGTCGGCGGTAATGGCACCGGACGGCGGAGCTGTTGAGCCAATTTCGCCGGATCATCAGCCAATGCGACCAAGGCGGAGACGGACAACGTGGCGGGAAGTTCGACGGAGATTTGTCGGTGGTCATTGGCCCGGCGTTCGGCGATCAAGGCCTTGATATCCCGGCTCCAGCCGCGGTCGTCCTGTTGATCCGGTTCGGT
>JBBSRY010000184.1:0-5583 GCA_038242595.1 Mycobacteriales bacterium | reverse complement strand
CCGTCCGGATCTTGAACATGAGCAACGCGCTGCCCCCATGGCATGTTGTTGGGTGGTCCCTTGACGGTGCCCCCGAGTTCGATCACCCGCGGAAGCAGCGCCTTCACATCAGCCACCTCGACACTCAGCGCAATCTGCTCAGAAGCGATTGTCCAGCGGTCCTCGTTCACCAGACCCAGGTCGGAATCGCCGATGGTGAGTCCGGAATAGATCAGGTCCCCAGCCGGTGGGAAGCAGAACTCATGGGGGTCGGGGGCACGGCCGGCGCGGCCGGTACCCACCGCGCCCCAGGTCGGACACGCCAGAGGTGTGGCTGTCGGTGGCACTGGGCACCATAGGCAGATGTTGCTCCTCACCCTTGCCGAGGCGTCACCGGCCGTGGCCGGCACCCGATCGCGGCTGACCAAACGCTCGATCCTCGCCGATGTCGTCCGGCAAACCGGTCCCGACGAGATTGCCATTGTGGTTACCTACCTTGCCGGTGGGCTGCGACAACGACGGACCGGCATCGGTGGGGCATCAATGGCCGCACTGCCCGCGGCCGCTGCCGAGCCGACGCTGAGTGTGATCGAAGTGGATGCAGCCTTCGAGCAGCTGGCCGGCATTACCGGTGCCGGATCCGTCGCGCTGCGCGGCCGCGCGTTGGCCGAACTGTTCGGTCGGGCCACTGCACCGGAACAGCAGTTCCTCCGCGGGCTGGTATTCGAAGATCTGCGGCAGGGTGCTCTGGAAGCGCTGGTGCAGGACGCCATGGCCGCAGCCTTTACGGTGCCGTTGAAGGCTGTCCAGCGGGCGGCCATGCTGCTCGGCTCGACCGCGAACGCCGCGCAAACCCTGGCTACCGGCGGACTTTCGGCTCTAGAAGCAGTGGGGTTGCAGGTGGGCGTGGCGGTGCAGCCAATGTTGGCGGCGCCGGCGCCGACCCCGGCGGCGGCAGTGACCAAATCCGGGCTACCGGCGATCGTAGACGCCAAGCTGGACGGTATCCGGGTGCAGGTCCACAAACTGGGCGACCAGGTGAACCTCTACACCAGAAGCCTGGACGACATCACCGACAGACTGCCCGAAGTGGTAGAGGCTACCCTGGCCTTGAAACTGCACTCGGTGGTACTGGACGGCGAAGTGGTGGCATTGCGCGCGGATGAGCGGCCGGAGTCATTCCAGATCATCGCCTCCCGTACCGCCAGCAAGCTGGACGTGGACGCCGGTCGCGCGCGAACACCATTGCGACTATTCGCTTTTGACCTATTGCACGTTGACGGTGTCGACCTGCTCGATGAGCCGCTGCGGGTGCGGGCGCAGCGGATGCAGCAACTACTGCCGGCCGAACTGATGGTGCCCCGCACGGTGGCCACCACCGAGGATGAGGTCGCGCAGATCTTTGTCGAAATGGTGCAGCGCGGATTTGAAGGTGTGGTGGTCAAGGACCTGGACGCCGGATACGCCGCCGGTCGGCGGGATTCCGGGTGGATCAAACTTAAACCCCGGCACACCTTCGATTTGGCGGTGATCGCAGCGGAGTGGGGATACGGACGGCGCACCGGGTGGTTGTCGAACCTGCACCTGGCCGCTCGGGACGCCGAATCCGGGGACCTGGTGATGCTGGGCAAGACTTTCAAGGGCTTGACCGACCAGATCCTGACCTGGCAGACCGAGCAGTTCTTGGCCCGAGAAACCCGGCGGACAACCGGCACGGTGTATGTGGACCCGCCATTGGTGGTGGAAATAGCCATCGACGGGATCCAGCATTCCACTCGGTATCCGGGCGGTATTGCCCTGCGTTTTGCCAGGGTGTTGCGATATCGGGAGGACAAAAGCCCGGAGCAGGTGGACACGCTGGAATCAGTGCGTAATCTGGGTGCTCAGATGTCGCCGTCCCAAGAGGGTCAACAGGGTTGAGTCAGCGGCGGTTCCTGTCTCAGCCAGCAACTCGGGCAGCCAGGGCGTATGCGGTACCTTTGATCGCCCGCCCCGATTCTCTGGAGATCTGTGTCCGACGCTTTTGTGAACCGCCCACCCGTGCCTTCGGCGACGGATGGCGAAAAATTTGCTGTTGCCCAGCCATCAACGATGGAGCCAGTTGGGCCCGCGGGGCCAGTTGAGCCGGTGGGGCCAGTTGGCGTCGATCCGATGATCGAGGAACAGGGCTACCTGAGCCAGATGTACGGGCGGCTGGACCAGATGCGGGGCGAGGCAGTTCGACACCGGGAAGATGCCAGATTTGCCTCCGACGGGACGCCGGCCGGCCGCTTCAATCGTGATGCACTGCAACATCGCTACTCACAACAACTCTCTAGCTTCAACGCTGCTGAGGCCAAACTTTGTTTCGGGCGGCTGGACACCGAAGAGGGGGAGATGCTGCATATCGGTCGGATGGGCCTGACCGACGGGACCGAAGAGCGCCGCCAGATCCTCATCGATTGGCGCGCCCCATCTTCGGCGCCGTTCTACACCGCCACCGCACTGACTGCACTTGGCGTGCGTCGGCGTCGGCATATCCGAACCCGTCGGCACGAGGTTTTATCGGTTGCAGATGAATATCTGCAGGCCACTCCGGGCGCCACCGCTCAGGATGACCTCGGCGCAGCCGGCGATTCCGCGTTGCTGGAAGCCCTGAATGCGCCCCGGACCGGTCGGATGGGCGACATCATCGAGACCATCCAAGCCGAACAGGACCGGATCATCCGTTCCGATCGGGCGGGGGTGCTGGTTGTGCAGGGGGGGCCGGGTACCGGAAAGACCGTAGTGGCGCTGCATCGCGCGGCGTATTTGCTCTACACCCATCGAGAACGCTTGGGGGGTCATGGGGTCTTGGTGATCGGCCCGAATGAGACATTCCTGTCCTATATCGGTCAGGTATTGCCCAACTTGGGCGAATCGTCTGTGGTGTTGTCCACCATGAGCAATCTGTTCCCGGGGGTGAGCGCCACCGCCCGGGAATCAACCGGCGCCGCTGAGATCAAGGGGCGGCTGTCGATGTCAAAAGTGATGGATAACGCCGTGCTGCATCGGCAGGCTCTGCCCAAACGCACCACAGTGTTCACCTATGACCGCACCAGACTCCGGTTGGAGTCCTCGCTCCTGACCAAGGCACGACGTCGGGCCTGGGCATCTCGGTTGCCCCACAACAAGGCTCGTCAGATTTTTCTTCGGGTGGTGCTGGATGGGTTGGCCAAACAGCTGGCCGGTCGTCCCGGGGTCCGGCAGGCCGAAGATGCCCCCGCGCTGGACTATGCCGATCTGCGCAAAGATCTCGCCGCCGATGCCGATGTACATGCCGCCCTGGCCGATATCTGGCCGGCGCTGACACCGCAACAGGTGCTGATCGACCTGTTTGCCTCGGCCAAGCGCCTGGCTTTCGCCACCCCGGGTTGGAATCAGCGAGACCGGGACCTGTTGCAGCGCCCGGCATTATCGCCTTGGACAGTGGCCGATGTGCCACTGCTGGATGAGGTGGCCGAATTGCTGGGGCCGTTGGGGACGGTTGATCGAGCCCAGGCATTGGCCCGCGCCGAAGAGTTGCAGTTTGCCGAGAGGGCGCTGGAGGCCATGCAGTCGGCAGGTTCGGAAGATCAGGACTCCGGCATCGGATTCACTCTCGGCATGATCACCGCCGAGCAGTTGGCTGCCATCAACGAAGAGGAAGTTTCCTATCGGAGCACCGCCGACCGGGCCGCTGCCGATCGGGAGTGGACCTACGGTCATGTCATCGTTGACGAGGCACAGGAGTTGTCGCCGCTGGCCTGGAAGATGGTGATGCGGCGTTGTCCGATGCGGTCGATGACGCTGGTGGGGGATGTGGCGCAAACATCGGACCCGGCCGGGACCTCCTCCTGGGCGCGGGTGATGAAGCCGCATGTCCAGGATCGTTGGCGGCTGGAGGAATTGACTGTCAACTACCGGACGCCGGAAGAAATCATGGAGGTGGCGATCCCGGTATTGGCCGCGATCGATCCGACTTCAACAGCTCCGGTATCGGTGCGCAGCAGCGGATTCTCGCCGTGGTTCAAACAGGTTGAGGTTTCCGAGTTGGCCTGCGCTGCTGCCCGGGCGGTGGAGAAGGAACTGAAAGACTTCAGCACCGGGCAGCTGGCCGTGCTGGTGCCCTTCGGTGATGATGACGTCGTACTGCCGGCGGTGCAAAAGGTGTTCGCCGGCGCATCGGCTGACGCCGGTCTGGGACACCGCGTGGTCGTGCTCGATGTGTTGTCCGCCAAGGGTTTGGAATTTGATTCGGTGGTGCTGCTGGAACCGGCGAAGGTGATTGCCCAATCCGGACACGGCATGAGCGATCTCTATGTGGCCCTGACCAGGGCAACGCAACGTCTGGGCGTACTGCACAGTCAGCCGTTGCCGGCAGTTCTGGCGTAGTAGGTAATAGGCGCTACTTCAACAGTGCGCGTGACATCACCACACGCTGGATTTGATTGGTGCCCTCGTAAATCTGGGTGATCTTGGCGTCGCGCATCATTCGCTCCACCGGGAAATCGCGCGTGTAGCCGGCGCCACCGAAGAGTTGAACGGCATCCGTGGTGACTTCCATCGCGACATCGGAGGCAAAACACTTTGCCGCAGCAGAAATGAACCCGAGGTTCTTCTCGCCCCGTTCGGCCCTGGCCGCCGAGGTATAGACCATCAGGCGGGCGGCTTCGATCTTCATCGCCATATCGGCCAACATGAACTCAACACCTTGGAAAGTGGAAATGGCGCGGCCGAACTGTCTGCGGTCCTTGGTGTACGCAATTGCCGCGTCCAAGGCTCCTTGGGCCAATCCGACTGCTTGCGCACCGATGGTGGGCCGGGTGTGGTCTAGCGTTTCCAACGCCGTTTTGAATCCGGAACCCGGCGCACCGATGATTCGGTCGCCGGGGACCTTGCAGTTCTGGAAATACAATTCGGCCGTTGGGCTGCCCTTGATACCCATTTTCTTTTCCTTGGGGCCGACCGCGAAGCCCTCGTCGTCTTTATGCACCATGAACGAGGAGATTCCGTTGGCGCCCTTGTCCGGGTCGGTCACTGCCATAACGGTGTACCAGGTGGATTTGCCGCCGTTGGTGATCCAACATTTACTGCCGTTCAGAATCCAGTCATCACCAGCGGCCACCGCTCTGGTTCGCATGGCTGCCGCGTCAGATCCGGCTTCTCGCTCGGACAAGGCGTAGGAGGCCATTGCTTCGCCGCTGCCGATCGAGGGGAGCACCTGGTGCTTCAATTCTTCCGAGCCTTTGAGGATCAGACCCATGGTGCCAAGTTTGTTGACCGCCGGAATCAGCGAGGATGATCCGCATACCCGGGCCACCTCTTCAATAACGATGCAGGTGGCCACGGAGTCGGCGCCTTGGCCGCCGTATTGTTCTGGCACATGAATGGCCGAAAATCCGGCGGCATTCAATGCTCTGAGTGCCTCGTCGGGAAAACGTTCTCGATCATCGACATCGGCAGCGTGGGGCGCTATTTCTTTCTCCGAAAGCTCGCGGATGGCAGCCCGCAGTTCATCGTGTTCGTCGGCAAGTTTGAACAGATCGAATTTCGGGTTGGACATCCGGATCTCCGTTAGTAGACGCAGTTGATTGAGGCGTGGAT
>JBBSRY010000183.1:0-5587 GCA_038242595.1 Mycobacteriales bacterium | reverse complement strand
TGGCGATCGCGCGGGCGCCGCGTCCCGGGATTTCGCCGGCCGCAGAGATACTGCTCGGGAACACGACAGCCAAACCGATACCCCAACAGCCGGCGCCGATCAGTGCGGTCACCGGTGAATCGACCAGGCAGAGCAACAAAATCCCAAAACAGGCCAGCGTGCCGCTGGCCCGCAGAACCGGAACCCTGCCCAGTCTGACGATCAGCCGGCCACCGACCAATCGCCCGACACCCATCGCCAGATTGAACCCGGCCAGCGCGAGGGCGCCGAAAGATTCTGGCACCCCACGCGTATCGACCAAAAGCAAAGCCAACCAGTCGTTGGCGGCGCCCTCGCCCAGGGCGGTGGCCAACATGATGAGGCCGAGCATGATCTCGATCCGAGTGATGCCACGCTTCGGCGCCGCCTCGTCGGATTTCTCCGCCGCCGAAACAGGTCGATCCACTTTGTCCGAGGCGAAGAAGTCGGCGCACCAGAACAAGGCGATAATCGCCAGAGCGCCGATGATGGGGAATTGGACCTTCAGTGACAGGTCCAGTCGTGCAAACCCGGCCCCGGCCAAGGCACCGGCGACCGAGCCGAAGGAAAACACCGCGTGCAGGGTCGGCATCAGAACACGACGTTGCCGCTTTTCGACGGTGTGGCCCTGGACGTTCATCGAGACGTCGGTGACTCCCATCCCCATCCCGACAAAGAACAGGCAGATAGCCAGCACCGCAACCGATGTCGCCCAGGCGGCCGCCGTCCAGGCAAGTAGACACAGGGTGCCGAAGATCCGGATCACCACCGCCGAGGAGAACCGCTCGACCAGCGTTCCGGTAAACGGCATGATGATCACAGAGCCAATACCCACGCACACCAAAGCCAAGGACAGCTGCGCCGATGTCGCTCCGACCTGCTCCCGGATTGATGGCATCCGGGAGAGCGCCGCTGTCATCGAGACGCCGATCAAGGTAAAACAGGTACCAACCGCCAGCGCCGAACCGTTGTCACGAGTCCGAACTGGCGCACTCACCTACCGGCTGGGAAGATGTCGTCAATGGCGACCAGGTCTTCGATCGTCGGTTCCCAGGCGGTAGCGGCCGCGGCGTTGGAGGCGATCTGCTCCGGCGTGGTGGCGCCGGCGATCACCGAGGTGATCTGCGGTTGGGCCAATAGCCAGCCGAAAACGAGTTCGATCATGGTGATGTCGCGCTCCTTCGCCATCGCGGCCAGGGCTTCCAGCTGATCCCACGGAGCGGTCTGCAAAAGTTGCGGCTTCAGATCGGTGATCCGAGATCCGGTGGGGTGATGTTCCCGGGTGTATTTGCCACTCAGCAGACCGTTGGCAAGGGGGAAAAACGGCAGGATGCCCACCCCGAATGCTTCCGCGGCCGGCATCAGTTCGGCCTCTATCTTGCGGTCCAGCAGCGAGTACTCGTTCTGCGCCGAGATGAACGGCACATGGCCGCCGTCCCGAGCGGTCCAAGCGGCGTCGGCCAACTGCCAGCCGGACAAATTGGAATGCCCGAGGTAACGCACCTTGCCCTCGCGAACCACCTCCGACAGCGCTTCGAGGGTCTCTTCGATCGGGGTGCTGAGGTCCGGCTCGTGCAGTTGGTACAGGTCGATCCAGTCGGTGCCCAACCGTCGCAGTGAACCCTCGACAGCTTTGCGGATATAGCGACGTGACCCACGGGCACCGAAATCAGAGCCATTGAGGTCACCTACCTTCATCCCGAACTTGGTCGCAATGATGACGTCATCGCGACGATTGCCCAGAGCCTGCCCGAGCAGTTCTTCGCTGAGCCCGGGAGTGGCGCCATACAGGTCAGCCGTGTCGAAAAGCGAGATCCCGGCGTCCAGCGCCGCACCGATCAGCTTTTCGCATCCCGGCAAAGTCTCGGTAACGGTGCCCTTGCGGCCAAGATTGTTACAGCCGAGGCCGGTAGCCGATACCGCGAGTCCGGAGGCGCCGAGCCGGCGCTGGGTGGGGGAAGTAGTCACGTGCCCCACCCTAACGCCGACCGTTTCTTGCGACGAACATCAGTCCCGACTCAGTCCCAACTGCCAATCGTCGATGTACTTGGCGGCGAAACCGGCTTCGGTGTAGGCCAGGTAAAAATTCCACATCCGGACGAATGTTTCGTCAAAACCCAGCTCTGCGACCTCATCGAGGCGGGAATTGAAACGATGACGCCACTCGGCCAAGGTCCGGGCGTAGCACAATCCGATGCGACGACTCTGGGTTACTCGCAGGCCGGTGGTGTCCAACGCGTGGTCAATGGCTTTCAAACTGGGCAGCACTCCACCGGGGAAGACATATTTGTGCACCCAGGTGTAGCTGTTGCGGGTGGCCAACAACCGTTCGTGATCAATGGTGATGGCCTGTAAACCGATTTTGCCGCCCGGTACCAGGAGACGATCAATGCATTGGAAGTATTCGGGCCAATACTTCTGGCCAACGGCTTCGATCATTTCCACGCTGACCACGGCGTCGTACTGACCGCTGTGCGCCCGGTAATCCTCCAGCAGGACGGTGATCTTTTCGGTGAGCCCGGCGTGGGCGATCCGCTTCTCAGCGAGAGTCTTCTGCTCATGGGACAGGGTCAGCGTGGTGACCTCGACACCGCGCTCCTGGGCCGCGCGGATGGCCAATGCTCCCCAACCGGAGCCGATCTCCAGAATGTGCATACCGGGCCGGACGCCGGCCAGGTCCAGGATCCCATCGATCTTGCGGAGTTGGGCGTCCTCGAGGGAAATATCGGGGGCGTCATCAGCTTCGTACCACGCCGACGAGTAGGTCATCGTCTCGTCGAGGAAGAGGGAGAACAGGTCGTTGGATAGGTCATAGTGCCGGTGAATGTTTTCCCGCGAGCCGTGGACGGTGTTTTCCTCTGTCTTCGGCTGGACCATTTGCCAGCCGTTTCGAAGCTTCTGGAGCGGCTGCGGGACAAGGGAACTCATTCGGCCGGCCATCACGGTCAAGGCCGCCGCCAGTGTGTCGGTGGCGTCGTTGATCTCCTGCGATGACAGGTCAGAACCGGTCAGCCAATCGCCGGCGGTCATATCGCCGGTCATCCAGGCCTCACCGAAACCGATCAAACCATCGCGCCCCAGCCGAGCGAAGAACGCCTCTGGACGGACGATCTTCAACTCCGGCCCGCCGGTGCCCCAAACGGTTCCGTCCGGAAAGACCATGCTGATTGCCAGCTTGGAAACTGCAGCCTTGATGATGGCCCTGGCTATCCGGGCGTGAACCGGTCCCTGCGGTGCCTGGGCCAACCCTGGCCAGACACCGGCCGATGGCTTGGGAACCGCTCGAGTACGTCCCGGCGACAGAACAACCATGGTGCAGACCCCTTCCGGTCAGGCTCAAAGTACCGGGGCCGATCGGGTGGCCCGCAGATAGATGTCATTCGCAGCCACATGTTCGATGGATTGGAACGCCCCACCGGCCGGGACGGGGAGCGCGACAAAAGTCTTACCGTCTGACCACGCTCCGGTCGCGGTAATGCCGGCCGGACGCCCACCTTCGTACAGTGGCATCATGTCCTTCTTCAGACCGTTCAAATCTCAGCTGCCCGATGCCTCCTCCGCGCTACCCGGCCGATCGGATCCGGTTCCGGTTTTTGGTACCCATCTGGTGCTCAGCACGCCTACGGTAGGCCCCTGGCCGGATGGCCACCAGGTAGCTGTTTTTGGCATGGGTTGCTTCTGGGGTGTCGAGCGACTCTTCTGGCGGTTGCCAGGTGTCTACTCCACCGCGGTGGGATATGCCGGCGGGATCACCCCCAATCCCAGCTACCGAGAAGTCTGCAGCGGGCGAACCGGTCACACCGAAGTGGTCCTGGTGGTGTTCGACCCGGCCAAGGTCAGTTACCCGAGCCTGCTCAAGTCATTCTGGGAGAATCACGATCCGACCCAGGGCATGCGCCAACACAATGATGCGGGGACGCAGTACCGATCTGCGATCTACGCCGTCGACCAACAGCAACTCGACGAAGCCAGCGCATCTCGAGACAATTATCAAGCGCGATTGCGGCAGGGAAAGTACGGACAGATCACCACCGAGATCGAGGCTGCCGGTACTTTCTACTACGCCGAGGACCATCACCAGCAATACCTGGACAAGAACCCCGGCGGCTACTGCAATATGCACGGCACCGGGATTGCCTGCTCGATCCAGGAAGCGCGGGCCGGTGGTGTTGCCGGGCTGGGGGTAGCGGCAGCTGAGTGATTCTCCCGCGGATGCCGCTGCACCCCTCGGAGCGGAGCAACTTTGGTGAAGTGCATAGACCGGAGTCGGCGTCGAGGCGCAGAATTGGGTAGTAGTCATATGGAAGGCGCAGGTCCGGATTATCCATCGGTGCTTTCATTCCTGCATTGCCGTAGCTACCGCCGAGTCAACGAGCACCGAGTGAATGAGGGAACAGATGAGATCACCGGACCTGGCCCCGGATATCCTGCCGGTGTTGTCCCAGGGCAAGCATCGGTCGCCCCGACAGGGTGCCTGTTTCATGGAGTTCGCTTCGTATCTGGCTGGTGAACGCTGGAGCGACCACCCCAAGTGTGTCCATCCGGTGCTGGGGGCGCTGGCACGCAACGTCAACGACTGCACCGGGGATTCAGGTCGCTCGCGGCTGGCACCACTCATTCCGTCTGCCGTCGGGCTCAACCCCGACGGTGTCCGTCCGGATGCGCTCATTGTGCTGCGCTGCGCCCAGATCGCGTTGCCGGTGGTCTCGATGGACCGGGCCCATGTGATGGCGGTTGCGTTGTTTGCTGCCGAACGAATCATCAGCGAATTGGATGGACGGCCGCTCGACCACATCAGCAGCCGGACCAAGGCGGCGCTGGATCAGACACCGGAAGCTGCGGATTGGGCAAGGCGGTTCGCCAAGGAGGTGGACGCCGGCAAACATGGCACGGTGCGCCGCAGCCCTAAGTTTCGTCGCGAAGTCGCGCTGAATATGGTGCGGTACGCGGTTCCGGCGGTGCGAGATGCGTGCGTCGCCGATACCGAGAATCTGATGTTCCAGATGTTGGCCGGCTCAATCGAGGACCTGCACGCGTTATCCGCAGCGCCGGTAGTGGGCCTCCCGGCCGAAATGTCCCTCACCGGCTGAAGTTGGCCGGCTGAGAGTCGCCGGCTGAGGTTCGTCGGCTGAAGTTCGCCATTGACGGTGCGCCGGCAGCAGTTCCACGCCGGCAGATGGTCGCGAGATGGGTGTCTGCGACAAGGATCTCTGAGTGAGGACATCGGGACTGAGGCGATTGACGATTCAAAAGAGCAGTGGCGCGGGGGGTGTGGGATTTCGATCCGATCGTGGACCAATTCTGATCGCGCTGATGCTGTCAATCTCCCTGGTGGCACTGGATGCCACCATCATCGCCACCGCAGTTCCGTCGGTGGTGGACAGTCTCGGTGGATTCTCCCAGTTCCCGTGGTTGTTTTCTGGTTATCTGTTGGCCCAAGCAGTTTCGGTCCCGCTGTTCGGAAAATTCGCCGACCTGTTCGGACGTAAGCCGGTGATGATGGGCGGCATCGCGATCTTCCTGGTGGGGTCGATACTGTGTGGTTTCGCCTGGAATATGACCATCCTGA
>JBBSRY010000182.1:0-5588 GCA_038242595.1 Mycobacteriales bacterium | reverse complement strand
TGGCGCGGCGGTGATCCCGGACGTACCCGAGGTGACCGGCCCGAATGTCTCTGGAACCGGAGTGTGGCGGCAGTACGTCTCGGGGATCCTGGGCGCGATTCATGATCATCGAGTGACCGTGCTGCCCGGAGCCCCTGGGTTGTACCGGTTACTGCTCAAGTCCGAGAGCCTGGAGCGGTCGTTGTCGTCGATTCGGCTGATGACGTCCGGGGCCTCACCGCTCAACCCGAAGGATTTTTCGGCGATGCGCTCGCGGACCGGCTCCCCGGTGTGGGAGGGCTACGGCATTTCCGAGGCAGCTTCAGTGGTCACGACCAGTTTGATGACCGGGGGCGCCAGGGCCAAATCGGTCGGTCTGCCGCTGCCCGGCATCGAGCTGCGGATTGACAACTCCCCGCCCGGTTCGCAGGAGCCCGATGATGACCTGCTGGCCGACTTTGACGACGACACCGAGCCGGGACGGATCAGCATTCGGGGGGAGAACCTGTTCAGCGGTTATTGGCCCAACGGAGCCGGTGGTCCGGACGCCGATGGCTGGTTCGCCACTGCGGATGTGGGATATCTGGACCAGAGCGGTGAACTGCACCTGATCGATCGGGCCTCGGAGACGATCACGGTGGCCGGTTTCACCGTCTATCCCCGTGAGGTCGAGGCTGCGCTGCTGAGCCACCCGTATGTCCGGGATGTGGCGGTGATCGGCTTGCCGGGACGGGCCGGCCAAGAGGTGGTGGCGATTATCGTGGCCAACCGCGGGACGACCCCGACCGAGTCTGATCTGACCGAGCACCTGAGCGGACTGCTGCCGGTCTTCAAACGACCGACCAGTTACCACCTGACGACAATCCTGCCGCGCACCGAACTCGGTCGGCTGGATCGGGACGCCGTCCGCGAGCAGTATGCGGCGGCCACCGGACTCGACCTCGACGTCTCGAGCGAAGCTGGTCAGAAACTCACCGTGGTCGCCGCTCAACCGGAACCGGTCGCGGCACCGGAACCGGCGACGGATGAAGCGGATGCTCCGCCGCAACCAGAAGTGATGGATGTAGCGCAGCTGGATCTGCTCGGATCAAAGCTGCCAGGGGTCCGGGAACGGTCCAGAAGGAGCACCTACGACACCGATGATGACCTCTTCGGAGAGGACGTGTTCGGGGAGGATCTGCTCGGCACCACCCTCCCGTCGTCGACCCCGACGGAACAGCCCGATGGTGAGAGCGGCGAGAAGCCGGGCCGCAATTCCGATCCGCCGGGAGAATAGGTGGTGTGGCAGTGAAGATGGTCACGCTCATTACTCGAGTGAACTGTCATTTGTGCGAGGAGGCGAAGGCGATCCTGGAAAGGGTGATGCCTGACAGCGGTGCCGATTGGTCGCAGATTGATGTCGATACCGACCCGGAAATGCGTGCTGAATACGGCGACCAAGTGCCGGTGATTCTCATCGACGGACAAATGCACAGCTATTTCCGACTGGATGAAGCACGCTTGCGCCAAGCGTTGTGCTCGCTCTGACTTTATTGCTCGCGGGGTGGTTCTGGGCATAAGTGCAGGACGGAAATCGCTACTCCCACAATATGAGATATGGATCCCACGACGACTTTGTTCTGGGCATCACAAGTGACTACTGTGAAGCAGGTCAGTGGCATATCACACAGCAGCCACTTCGACCTCAGTGGGGTGCTCTGCACCGCTGCGGAAGGCGGGTCAGAGTCAGATGAGTCAGCAGTCCGACGGTGATCGAGGCGGTGTACGCCCCCGGGGAATCCCGGAAGCGACCGTCGCGCGTCTGGCCGCGTATCTGCGGGCGCTGACAGTGATGGCTGACCTGCCGGCCGGTTCGGCATCCTCGGAGGAACTGGCCGCCGCTGCCGGCGTCAACTCCGCAACTCTGCGCAAAGATCTTTCCTATCTGGGGACCTATGGCATCCGCGGGGTGGGGTATGACATTGAGCTACTCACCGCCGAAATCGGTCGCGCCCTGGGAGCCCATCGTTCGCATCGGGTGGCCTTGGTCGGTGTTGGCAACCTCGGTGCGGCGTTGGCCGGCTACTCCGGTTTCGTTTCTCGTGGTCTGGAGATCGGCGCCCTGTTCGACATCGACCCGGCGCGAATCGGACGACCGGTCGGTGGCCTGATGGTGCAGCACGCCGATGACATTGCTTCGGTCTGCGCCCGAGAAGGAATTTCCATCGGCGTCATCGCCACCCCGGAGTCGGCCGCCCAAGCTGCCGCAGATGCACTGGTAGCAGCTGGTGTGCGATCGATTCTGGCCTTCACCCCCGGAGTGATCACCGTTCCCGATGACGTCGATCTGCGCAAGGTCGACCTGGCCATCGAACTCCAGATCCTTGCTTTTCATGAGACGTGGAAGGCCGGCACCTCCAACGCACTGTCCCGCACGTCAGTTTCAGCAGAGCCGGATGCACTGCCGCCGATGGCTGTTTCGTCATGAAAACTTTCCAGACGAACAGCGAAATTTCAGTGTTAGCGCTACCCGTTGGTGATCTACAGACCGGTCGGCGTTCTGCGCCGGCAGCATCTTCTCGTACAAGGAGCGCTCGATGACCCGCGCACGTAAAGCTTCCGGCCGCATCGCCTTCATCGGCGCCGGCCCGGGCGATCCAGGTTTGCTCACCGTGAAGGCCACTGCGGTCTTGACCACCACCGCACTGGTGATCACGGATCCGGATGTGGGCCCGGCGATCACCTGTTTGGCCGTCAACGCCGAAGTGCGGCCCGCAGTGGGGGAGCCGGCCGATGTGGCCAAGTCGCTGATTGCGGCGGCCCGTTCGGGGCAGGATGTGGTTCGCCTGGTTGCCGGAGATGTGCTCACCGCCGACCCGGTGGTGGCCGAAATTCAGGCTGTCGCCCGCTCCACGGTTTCCTTCGACGTCATTCCTGGTGTTTCGACTGCCGCTGCGGCCGCCGCCTACGCCGGTATTCCGGTCGGCTCGGCACATTCGACGGTTGATGTCCGCTCCGGCTTCAACTGGACAGGGGTGGCCGGCGCGCCGGGCACCCTGTTGCTGCAGACGGCGGCCGGTCACCTGGCCGAGACCGCGGCCAGCCTGGTCGAGCACGGACTGGCACCGGAGACACCCGCGGCCGTGACGTCCGGCGCCACGCTTCCGACGCAACGCACGGTCGACGGAACGGTTGCATCGCTGTCCACCCTCGGTCGCGATCTGGAAGGTCCGCTGGTGGTCACCATCGGATCCGGCGTGGCCGCGCGAGCGAAATTGTCCTGGTGGGAATCCCGGGCTCTGTACGGTTGGCGGGTGCTGGTGCCCCAGACCCGGGACCGCGACGATGCGATGTTCGAACTGCTACGCCGCCATGGCGCCACCCCGGAGCGAGTGCCGACGATCGCGGTTGAACCGCCGCGTACCCCTGCTCAGATGGAACGCGCGATCAAGGGACTCGTTGACGGTCGCTACCAGTGGCTGGTATTCACCTCGGTCAACGCCGTGCGCGCGGTGTGGGAGAAGTTCACCGAATTCGGTCTGGATGCCCGCGCATTCTCCGGGGTCAGCATCGCCTGTTCCGATGACGCCAGCGCTGGCGCCGTGCGCGCTCTGGGGATAATCCCGGAGTTGGTGGCCACCAATGGAAACTTCACCGCCGGTCTGCTCGAAGTGTTCCCGGAGTACGACGAGATCCTGGACCCGGTGGATCGTATCCTGTTGCCGCGGGCCGACATCGCTACCGAAACGCTGGCCGAAGGACTGCGAGAGCGGGGTTGGGAAATCGACGACGTCACCGCCTACCGCACCGTTCGGGCGGCCCCACCACCCGCGCCGATTCGGGAGGCGATCAAGGCCGGTGGATTCGAAGTGGTGCTGTTCACCTCGTCCTCGACGGTGCGGAACCTGGTCGGAATTGCCGGAAAGCCGCACGCCCGGACACTTGTCGGTGTGCTGGGTCCGAAAACCGCTGAAACAGCACGAGAATTTGGTTTACGGGTCGATGTGCAGCCCGAGTTCCCGGAGATCGACCTGCTGGTCGAGGCGGTTGCCGAACATGCCAACAGGCTGCGAGCCGAAGGGGCACTGCCACCGCCGCGGCGTACCCCCAAGCGTCGGTAACGACACACTGTGGCGTCCTATCTCGACATTCATCCGTTGAATCCGCAGCCCCGGCTGATTGCCAGGGCTGCGGACATCATGCGGGAGGGCGGTTTGATCGCCTACCCGACCGACTCCTGTTACGCCTTGGGCTGTTCGCTGGGTAACAAGGATGGATTGGCCCGGATCCGTAGTATTCGCAACCTGGGTGACAAACACGATTTCACCTTGGTGTGTAAGGACTTCTCGCAACTCAACGCTTATGTCAGTTTCGATAATTCCTTGTTCAGGGCGTTGAAGAATGCAACCCCGGGTCCGTACACGTTCATCATGAAGGCCAGTCACGAGACACCGCGCGTGATGCAGAATCCGAAGAAGAAGACGGTCGGGGTGCGAATTCCCGATCATGTGATCGTTCAGGCGCTCACTTTGGAACTCGGCACACCCATTGTCTCCAGTACCCTTTTGCTGCCGGGCCATGAGGATCCGATGCTCAGTGGCTGGGATATCAAGGATGAACTCGATCACGTTCTCGACGCCGTCATCGAGGGCGAATGTGGTTACACCCCCACCACTGTCGTTGACTGCACCAGTGGAGAGCCGGAGATTCTCCGCTACGGCGCCGGCGATCCGACTCCGTTCGAATAAATACGATTGAGAAGTGTTACTGCAGGGGAAGCGGTTTGGTGCCAATTCCGACCAGCGACTCCGTCAGCAAATGTCCGGCAGGCGCGGTGATGGTGCAGTCGGCAAACAGGAGATCTCCACCGGGATTGACCGTGCCACCGGAATCGCCAACCTCTGTCCGCTGCACCGAATATTGCGAGTTGATGGTCAATTGCCCGGCAAAGCCGGGATCACCGGCTTGCATCAGATCTTTGGCCAGTTGTCGACATTGGTTTTCCATTGTCGATTGCGAAGGCAGGGCCGTCAGAGGTGGATCCGAGTTCGGGAGCGGTATGAAACTGGGGTCGTCGTACAGCATGGCAAAGGCCTGAGCGAAGATCTCGGTCTCGTGGGGCTCCGAACAAGGGACCTGCTCGCCGTTGTCGGGAAGCTGGGTGAATTTCGACAGGCAGACACCAAAGACAGCCGGGCGCTCACTATTCTGGGCCAAATTGGCCAACGAGCCAACGGTGGTTTCCGGAATCTTTTCAAGTGCGGCCGTGCAGATCTTCCAGCCCGGCCCGTCCAACCGCTCGCGTTCCGGTGCTCGTTGAATAACGGTGGACAGAGTGCCCATCGGGGCCGAGGACCCATATCCGAAGATCAATCCATTTACCTGCAGGGGCACCATACTTCGCCAGATCGGGTCCAGATGGGCTGGACGCATGCCCATGTAGGTCAGTGCTGCCAGTCCACAGTGCCCATCGTCGGCCGGTCCGGGGAGTTCCGGATCATCCGCCGCCCAGGTCCGGACGATCTCCGAGGTGTGCGGTTGCGAACAGTCGACGACGTCATAGGCCGGCCAGAGCAGACAGGACCCGACCGGCGGCGGCGGTGGATCCGGTTCGCGCCGCGCGATTCCGG
>JBBSRY010000181.1:0-5620 GCA_038242595.1 Mycobacteriales bacterium | reverse complement strand
CCTTGGACGAATCCGTGTAACTCGGCGCCAGGATGGAGATCTCGGTACTCAACTCGGTGTCGCCACCGGCCGGTGCCGGTGCCGCACTGCCGGTGTCGCCGCCGGTCTCGGCCGAGCCGGTGTCAGCCGAGCCGGTGTCAGCCGAGCCGGTGTCGGCTGCACTGACTGCCGGCGCAGCCGCGCTGGTGGTGGTGCCGGCGTCGTCACTGGACCCACAGGCGGCCAGCAACAAACCGCCGACGGCCGCAAGCGCGACCAGGGAAGTTCTTTTTCTCACGTGATCCTCCGGGATCTCAAGGGGTGAAACGGGTTTCCTACTTGTGGTGCTGGTACTCCCGGTAGGGCCGGTAGCGCCGGTAGTGCGGGTAAGTCAGTACTCACGCGGTGGTGAGGGTCTAGAGGCGATGCTGAAGTCGCGCCGGGTCTGCTGCGGCCTGCGCTGCCGATACGGCGCCGAGTACACCGGCACGTGGGCCGAGGGTGCCGGCCAGTACCTGGGTGTAGAAAGCGATGCGTGGCAATGAATACCGGCTGACGGCTGCAGCAATGGAACTGATCAGCGGATCGGCCGCGCTGGCACCGTTGGGGCCGGGGACGGTGGCCAGATCGCCGCCAACAACCACCGATGACGGTGCCAACCAATTGCACAGATCAGCAACCACCTTGCCGATCTCCCGGCCCATATCGGTGACCACTCGCACTGCCGATCGATCCCCGGCCAGTATCAGAGCGCTCAGATCCGCCGCTGTCCTTGCCTCCGGGTGTACATCGCGAATAGCCTGCAGCGCTTGCGGTATCGAAGCAACAGTTTCCAGGCAGCCACGATTACCGCAGCTGCACATGGTTCCGTCTTCCCGAACCTGGATATGTCCTGGTTCCCCGGCGCCGCCACGCGGTCCGCGATGGAGTTGGCCGCCGAGAACGAGACCGGCACCGATACCGGCCGAGATCTTCAGATAGACGACGTCCTCCTGGCCTCGGGCGACGCCGAAGCTGTGTTCACCCATGGCTGCCAGGTTCGCGTCATTCTCGATCAGGGTTCGGATACCGATGGCCTTCTCGCTGTGCTGGGCCAGGTTCAGATCGGCCCAGGCCGGCATCCGCGGCGACCGCACTTCGCCGTCGTGGACCAGACCCGGCACACCGAGGGCCGCTTGGACAACCTGAGTGCACTCCACCCCGGCCTCTGCGCACAGAGCTCCAAAGCCCTCCTTGATCAGGCTGAACACACCAGCCCCGAGGCCGTCGATATCGTCGTTCACTGTCGATTCGTTGAGGATGGTGCCGGCCATATCCGCCAGGGCCATCCGCATTTGGTCATGTCCACAATCGATCCCCAGCACCAGATCCCGGGGTCCGACGAAGGTGAGCAGACGTCCGGGGCGTCCGGTCCGTCCACCCACCCGATCGGCGTTACCGGCTTCGGTGATCAGTCCGTCGGCGGCGAATTCACCGATCAGACTGGAGACAGTGGTGGGGGACAAACCGGTCGCTCTGGCCAGCGATGCCTGGCTGATGGCCCGGTGCAACATCAGTTCGGCCAATAAGCGCCGCCGATTGGCCGCGCGCAACGAGGTGAGGCCTCGTGGCTCGGCTCCGGTGGCGGTCGTTGGCATGGGTGAACACTGAGCGCCGCCGGCCCAGTTCGTCAAGAGTCGGGCCGATATCGATATCATTCACCACTCGGTCGGCGGTACGTTTGCAACATTGTGAGCGATTGTGCAGCTTTTCGATCATTGGTCAACGGCTAGGCAGTGGACTTGTTACGCGCGGCGTCTGATTAAGGAACGGATAACTGTTAGTTTGTCCGCTATCCGAACGAACTAACCGAGCTCGATGCGCTCGTTGCCGGACAGTGGAGGTCCGCGCTCTCCGGTCGGGTAGGGCAGGAATAGGGTCCGTGTTGTGGCCGAGCTCGGATTTGCCGAAACCCTTGAGGCTGTGCAGGAGTCGCAAGAGAGATTACTGGGGGCCCTGGCTCTGTTGACCGACGATGACGTCCGGGCGCGATCGCGGCTTCCCGGGTGGTCTCGGGGACATGTGCTGACGCATTTGGCGCGCAATGCCGACGCGACGCACAGGCTGGTAGGTGGAGTCACCCGAGGGCTGATCGTGCCGATTTATCCGGGCGGACCGGAGGCCAGGGCGGCAGCCATTGAAGAAGGTGCAGGTCGTCCGCTCTCATTGATTGCTGCTGATCTCGAGTTCGCCGGCAGCCGCCTACTGGCCGCCCTTGCGGCGCTGACCACCAATGAATTATTGGTGCAGGTTGCCTGGCGACGCCTGGTGCCGGCGTCGTTCCTGCCCCATCTGAGGTGGCGTGAGCTGGAAGTCCATCATGTAGATCTGAACCTGGGGTACGAGGCTTCCGACTGGTCGGCCGATTTCGTTCAAGCATGTCTGGCCACAGAACTTCCGTTGTTGGCCGAGCGGGCACCCGGGATCACGCTGCCGGCAGTCTCCGATGCAGCGCTGCTGGCCTGGCTGATCGGCCGCTCCAACGATGTTTCGTTGCCGGAGTTACCGGCCTGGCTCTGAGCCTGCCTGTCGGTGCGTCCGGTAGTGGCTCAACTGCATCCGGATCTGAAGGTGCAGGGACCTCCGCACCACGTCCGGTTGCAGAGAAATGGTTATGATCCCCGCCACAGTGAGGTGGCAATCGGCGATGGGGTCGCTCATAGCCAATGCGCGGACGATTTGCCATCGACCTCGTATCTTGGCCGGACTCTATCTAGGCCGTTAGGGTGATACGAGTTGATGTCAGCAAGCGTTCTGCGTCAGCGCTAGCGGGTGAACTTGACATCTAGGTTCTGTGACTGCCGCCTACCGTGAGTAATCGTCCGGTGAGGGGCAGGGACGGTCCGTTATTGGTTCAGGGTGGCGTTAAGTTTGTGTGAGAAATGAAAAGTGTTGCAGCGCAGAATTACCCAAAGCTTGGGTGATGGCGGTACGCCAACGATAGTTGCTTACACTGAGTTTAGGAGCAAACGGTGCAGATCGCGCCGCGAATGGTGATCGATGCAGAAAAGCCCCCTGTTCGGCCTATTGGATCTGCAATTTGCACATTTTGAGCGAAAGTAGCGAAGCTATGTGCAAAACCACTCGAACGGCGTAAGCTCGCCTCATTCCACTTGAACAATGCTCGCGCCTTGCTCAAGCGGACCATCAAAAACCGCTCAGAGCCGGTTTGTGGCTCCTCAGTACATCAAGGGCAATCGTGGGAATTAGTCCGACATACGTGCTCGCTAGTGCGTATCGCCACACCGGTCTAATGGGCCGTCGGGCCGGCGCCGGCACCAGAAGAGCACTCGGGGTTGCATCACTCTCAGCCGCGATGCTGTTCGCCGGAGCTGTGGTCACCGCTCCGGCTTATGCCGATCCGGCCCTCGCTCCAGTTCCGACGCCGGCCAGTTGTCCCGTCGTCATGCCGACTGCGATGACGATCGCGGCAAATGTGGACGGGGTCTTCGACGGCACCGCACTGCGCGCGGCGCAGGTCGATGTTGCCGCCACCATCATCAAGGTTGGCAAGGACCTGGGTGTGACGGACCGGGGCATCAAGATTGCCCTGGCGGTGGCGATGGATGCCTCCTCCCTTACTCCCACCGTGGTGAACACCCCGTTCGTTGGTCTCTATCAGCAGAAGGCAGACCCCTCCTCCGGGTTGTATGAGGACCTGGATCGCGCTGATTCCACCGGCTCGGCCACGATGTTTTACCAGCAACTGGTCAAGCGAGTCCCTGGTTACGACACCGATTCCAGAGCCGATTGGGAACTCGGTGAGATCGTCCAGGAATCAGGTAATGGCAATGAATTCGACCAATGGTCCGGTCTGGCCGCCCAACTGTTGATCAAGGTGACTGCGCCGGCTGACGTACAGGTGGCTTCTGCGGCGACCCAAAGCGTGGCCACCATTGTTGACGCGGCGCCTCACCAGGCACGTCTTCTCAGCACGATCAATGTTGGTCTGACCTTCGCCTTGCGGGGCCAGGGGCCGGCCTTCGCTGCGCCAGGCTCGCTCATCGGCCCCCCCGCCGGAGCGGTCGATAATCCTGTCGCTGACACCGCTATTGCAGTTGCTCCCACCGGCGCTACCAATTCCGATGCAATGTCGACCAGCCCAGCCGTTGCAGATCTATCGAGTTCCGATCCCAACGGCGCGGTCACGACGGGCACCGATCCGTCCGGGACTGACCCATCAGGCACCGATCCGTCCGGAACTGAACCCACCACGGACCTGTCGACAGATCCGAGCACGACAGATCCGACCACGACAGATCCGACCACGACAGACCCAAGCACGACAGACCCAAGCACGACAGACCCAAGCACGACAGACCCAACCAGCACTGTTCCGACCAGCACTGTTCCGACCAGCACTGTTCCGACCAGCACTGTTCCGACGACCACCACCACACCCATCCCGGTCAATCCGGCCGCCACGCCAACCCCGGCCACCGCGCCAACCCCGGCCACCCCACCATCACCAACGCCGACCCCCACGATCCCGGCCGACAATGTCGGCGGTGACGGCGCCATCATCGTGCCCGAGTTACCGGAACCGCCGGTGCCGACCGGTACCGATGATGATCCACAGGTCGGCGAGGACTCGTCCGCAAACTCCGGGAGCATTCCTGGGAACAGTGACGATGAGCTATCCGGACCGCCCGCAGTGTTGGACTGTGCGCCGAGCACCAACGGCGGCTCCACCACCTTCGATCCGGGTGAGATCATTTCTGACGCTGTGTTCTACAACTCGACGGCGATGACGGCCGATCAGGTTGACACGTTCATTCAGGAAAAAGGTGCAGCCTGCGACGGCGACTACTGCCTGAAGAGCCTCAAAGTCAACACCCGAGATGTGGCAGCAGATAAGTACTGCGCTGCGTACACCGGCGGCACCGATGAGACTGCGGGCGCTGTGATCGCCAAGGTGTCGGCGGCCTGCAAGGTCAATCCGCAGGTCATGTTGGTCACCCTGCAGAAAGAATCGGCGCTGGTCACCAAGACCGCGACTACTCTTGCTTCCTACAATGCGGCCTGGGGCTGGCATTGCCCGGACACCGGTCCCGGCGGTACGGCGAACTGCAACCCCGCCCACGCGGGTTTCTTCAACCAGGCGCTGGGCATGGCCAAGCAGTGGGCTCGTTACGTCGTCGACCCGCAGAAATACAACTACCAGGCCGGCGAGACCACCGAGATCCTGTGGAATGTGGTCGAGAGTGGTTGTGGTGGTGCTCCTGTCACCATTCGCAATACCGCCACCGCTTCGCTGTACAACTACACGCCCTACCAGCCCAATGAGGCGGCCCTCGGCGCGTACCCGGGCGTCGGCGACAAGTGCAGCACCTACGGCAACCGCAACTTCTTCTTCCTGTTCCAAAAGTACTTCGGCGTCACCGGCGGCGGCGCCCCGGCTTATATCGTCGTCAATGGAGTTGACGTGACCATCCCAGCTGGGCCGCAGGTCGCTGCCGGAGCTGCCGGGCAGGTCATCACGGCCCCGAATGCGGCCGTTGCGAAGGGCATCGCAGCCGGTCTGGCCAGCGTCGGTCGTCCCTACGTCTGGGGCGGCGGCAGCATCAGCGGTACGGCCGATCATGGTTGCTCACGAGGCGGT
>JBBSRY010000180.1:0-5633 GCA_038242595.1 Mycobacteriales bacterium | reverse complement strand
GTCATTTCTGCAGCCGGACCGGCCGATGTCGGCGATTGGTGGTTGATGATGTCGGTATCAGTCGTCGTGCGTTACTTCGCCGCTGCCAGAGCGGCAGTTGGGGTGGATGAAGAAAAATTCGAGTTCCCAGAGCCTGCCTCACTGGCCTCGATTCTGAATGCCGCAGTGCTGAGCCACGGCCCGGAATTGGCGCAAGTTCTGACCAGGTGCAGCTTCCTGTTGGACGAGATTGTCGTCCACTCGACGTTGGTACTGGTTGTTGACGGCCAAGCGGTCGACGTGTTGCCTCCATTTGCCGGTGGCTGACCACGAAGCGTGATGGAGTGGTTGATCCTCTCCTCTTATGGGTGATAGCGACTCAGTCCCCGCACGAACTCCGCGCCAAAGTTCGGAGTTGTCGACGCTCTTCGCACCCAACCGTTTAGGCTTAATGCGGTTCACCCTCGGCTTCGAGTCACGAACCCGCTGAAAGTTGTATCGGACACTGGGGCGAGTGCCCCCTCGACCAGGAGGTACACATGACTCAGCCGCCGTCTGATTGGCAGGCGACGGGAGGGCCGGCGCCTGACCCATCTGCTTCCAATCCAGAATTCCAGCAACCCGGCCAGCAGGGCTTCCCGCCGCCGGGCCAGCAACAAGGTTTCCCACCACCGGGCCAGGGCTATCCGCAACCGGGCCAGCAGGGTGGCCACCCGGGATACGGTGGAGCCACGCAGCGCCAGGCCTTTGACATCAAGACCATTTCGATCAACGGATGGGGCATCCTCGGTGCTGGTCTGTTGACTCTGATCGCGGGGTTGTTCCCGTGGTGGTCCACTCGTGACATCTCGGCGTCGAGCCTGGGACTCGGGTCGAACCGGTTCAGCTTGAGCGGCTTCAGCCAATGGTGGTGGATCGCAATACTGCTCGCCGTTGCGGTCTCCGCTATCTGGGCCGTCCAGACCTTCACCGGTCAGCTCAAGCAGGTCAAGCCGTTGTATCTGGCCGGCGGAGCTGCGCTGACGTTTGTACTGGTGGTCATCACGCTGATCCAGACCTTCATCAAGGACACGGTCGAATACTGCGCCCTTGGTTTCTGTGCCACCTACGGCACGAATGGCGGACCGTCCTTCGGTGTGTTCTTTGCACTGGTCACTACCGCCGCGCTGCTGTACTTCACCGCGGTCTGGGCCCAGAAATCCGGTGCGTCGCTGCCCATCAACATCCCGACTTCGTCGGCTTTGGATAACCGTCCCTTCGACGGCTCGTCCGGCTCGCAGGGTGGATTCAACCAGCCGCCGCCGGGTGGTTACCAGCCCGGTGGTTACCAACCGGGTGGTGACCAACAGGGTGGTGACCAACAGGGCGGCTATCCGCTGGATGGCCAGGGACCGAACCAACAACCGCCGTACCAGCAGGGGCCACCGCCCGGCTATCAGCCGCCGCCGGGTCCACCGCAGCAGTAGATTTCTCCGATGCCAGTGGCCGTGATCCCAAAGTTGGGATCACGGCCACTGCTATGTGACAGACGCACGCGAAGACCTGATGGGGAGTGGATGGACGTGGCGCGGACAGGCAGAGCACGGGTTCCCGGCCCGGTAGTCACGACCGGGAAACCAGCCGTTGTCTGGCTGAGCGTTGCCCTGGCGATTCTGTTGGTGGTGCTGAGCTTTTTCAACTGGATCCAGATCGGCGCCGACGGGGTCGCACCCTGGGATATCTTCGGGGCCGTATCGGCACTGGGTTGGGCTGACGGTCTGTGGGCCTTGGTTCCGATGCTGGTGACGGTATTGCTGGTGATCACTGTGGGGGTGGTACTCATGAGCAGAACGCTGACCGAGCAGTCGCTTTCGGCTCGATTTCGGGCCTGGTCGGCTGGGCTTGTCGTTCTCGGTTATGTGTTCAGCCTGATCTACGTACTGCAGACCACCAGCGCCGTCACCCCTGAATCATTGCTGCGAAGTTGTAACGATGCCGGGTTCGACGGCTCCTACTGCGTGACCCAGGTGCAGGACACCATGACGGGCACGCCCGAACTTTTCAACCAGGACGCCGGTGTTGCACTGTGGCTTTCCACGATTCTCGGGGTGGTTTTTGCCGTTCTCCTGGTGTCGCAGCCACGACCTGCGACGCAGCCGAAACAGACAGGTAAGCCTGGCCGCCCGACAAAACCCAGGCGCTAGAGCACAATTCGGCGGACCGTCAGGTAGCCGCCGATCGAGAGCAACACGGTCAGCACGGCAAGTCTGGAAAAGAGTGCGGGAGCGGTCAGGGTCGACATCCATTCGCTGACAGTGGACCACCAGTGCTGCCAAGTGATGATCGCGACCGCACCGACCAATAACAGTGTGCCGCCTGCGTAGACGATCAAGGCGCCGGTGAGACCGAATCTGGTGTAGATGATGGACGCCCACATCCCGAGCACAAAACTGAGGATCAGGCCGACAGAGTTGGACAGGAAAGTTTGGTACCACGGCCCATCGAGCAGCCAGGGGATCCGGAACAGCATTCCGTTGAAACCCCAACCATCGGTGGTGGTCTCCACCAGATTGAGCACGGTCAGAATGGCCGCTAACGCCGCCCCGACGACGAAGATCAACGCGATGGTGCCGAAATAGAAGGTTCGTCTGCTCACGCTCAGGGCAAAAGCGAAAGGCATCGACTTGCTGATGGCCTGATATCCGATAAGGGCAACAATGAAGAAGATCGAGACCAGGGCGCCGCTGAAAATCCCTCCCTCCTGATAGCCGATGATGGTCCAAATCATCAGGTTGATCGCAAAGGCAACGCCCAGCACGAGTAGTGGGAGCCCGGCGAATGTCCAGCGGTCCGCAAAATGCAGGCGAACAACCAGTAAGTACTTGCCAAGTCCGGCCCTTGCCCCGCGACGGGGGTGTGCTGCTGGGCGGCTGACCGCCCGGCCGGTAGTCATGCTGCCGCCCCG
Organism: Mycobacteriales bacterium; assembly: GCA_038242595.1. Taxonomy (GTDB): domain Bacteria; phylum Actinomycetota; class Actinomycetes; order Mycobacteriales; family Nakamurellaceae; genus Nakamurella. The sequence goes on along the minus strand of JBBSRY010000180.1, from coordinate 2,710 downwards.
TTCTGTACAGGCTTTGCCTTGGCAGCGTTCTCCGAGGTCCTTATCATCAGTTCCTGCAGGGAGACCGGAACCACATCCAGTTCCCACTCCCGCGCCTTGGCCCGCTCCGAGGCCGAGATAGGGCCGGCAACGGTGATGTGGGCCAGCGATCCGATGCCATCGCGGCGCCAAATGTCCTTACCGGCAACGTATTCCTCGACTCTGGCAGTGCGACCGATCACCGTCACCGCGGCCTCTCGAATCTCCTCGGCCGGCGCGTCGACCACGATCTGACCATCGTTGATCATCAGCACGTGTTCCAGTAGATTGCTGACCTCGTCTATCAGGTGGGTGGAGAGCAAAATTGTCCGCGGGAAACTCCACATAGTCTGCCAACAGGTGATCGTAGAATGCTTGCCGGGCAACAGCATCCAGGCCCAGGTACGGCTCGTCGAAGAGGGTGATTTCGGCTCTGGCCGCCATGCCGATGACGATACCGATGGCCGAATGCATTCCGCGGGAAACCTTCTTCACCGGACGTTTCAGTGGCAGCTCGAATTCATCGACCAACTTGGCCGCCAGCTCGGCGTTCCAGCTCGGATAGAACCAGGACGCAGCGTCAATGACGTGTCGCACCTTGACATCTGGATAGACCTGACCTTCTTTGATGAAAACCATCCGCCGCAAAATGGGATCGTTCTCCGTCGGGTTTTCACCGAAGACCCGTACTACGCCGGAGCTGGGGAATTCTTGGGCTGTGATGATTTTCATCAGGGTGGTCTTACCGGCGCCATTACGGCCCAGCAGCCCGGTGATCACGTTGGACTGCAAGGTAAATGAGACATCTTTCAAGGCGTGTAGACCCCGGTAGTGTCGGTTGACCTTGTCCACCTGAACCACAGGAGTATCGCTGGCGTGGATCATAATTGGTCCTCTCCGTGACGGATGAGCGAAATAAGCGTGTCGGTGTCGATACCCAGCCTGGTGGCTTCGACGACCATCGGCGAAATGTATTGCTGCGCAAAGAGTTGGCGACGCTGCTCCAGCAGCACCTTTCGGGCGCCGGCTACGACGAACATGCCGACACCGCGGCGCTTCTCCAGGATTCCTGAATCAACGAGGATATTGATCCCCTTCGCCGCCGTTGCCGGATTGACCCGGTAGAACGCTGCGAATTCGTTGGTGGAAGGTGCTTTTGACCCTTCGGGAAGTGATCCGTCAACAATCTCGCTGGTCAAGTTCTCGGCGATCTGCACAAATAAGGGCGCCCCCTCCTCCAGCACGATGATCGCTCCGTTCCCCTAACTCATCGATTGGCCCCGCACCTTGCCTCACGGGTTCACTACTCTACTAATGTACCCAGGATCCGCTGATTCCTGCAAGAGGGTTTCTAGACTCTGTGGTCATGAGCGTCGGAAAAGAACATCAGTACCAGGTCGCCGTTCGGTGGACCGGTGATCGCGGGTCCGGGACCAGCCACTACCGTCATTACGGAAGGGACCACCTGATCACCAGCGCGGGTCGACCAGAAATACCGGGTTCTGCTGATCCGGCATTCCGCGGTGATACCGACCGCTGGAACCCGGAACAGTTCCTGCTGACCTCGCTTTCCCAATGCCATCTGCTCTGGTACCTGCACCTTGCCGCGCAGGCCGGAATCGTGGTTGTCGAGTACTCAGATGACGCGCTGGGGGTGATGTTCGAGGATGCCGTCGGGGGCGGCGGGCAGTTTGCCTCGGTCACCCTGCGGCCGTCGGTCGTGGTGGCCAAGGCCTGGATGATCGACCGAGCCGTAAAGTTGCACGGCGAAGTCGGAGTCAAGTGTTTCATTGCTCGATCGGTCAACTTCCCAGTGCACCACCAGCCGACTGTTACCGCCGCCGGCTGAACTGCTGGTCGCCCGACCGGCTCAGGCGGATCCGACCCATTCGTCGGTGCCGTCGGCGAAGACCTGGCGTTTCCACACCGGCAGTCGTGCCTTGACCTGTTCGATCAGTTCCGCGCAGGCCTCGAAGGCCTGCTTCCGATGTGCGCTGGATACCGCTGCCACCACGGCAATGTCACCGATGTGCAATAGCCCCACTCGATGCGTGAGCGCCACGGCGATGATTCCTTCGCGGCCGGCGATTTCCGAAGCCACTTCGGTCACGATACTGCTCGCGGTCGGATGGGATTGATACTCCAGATCGGCAACAGATCGACCGCCGTCATGATCGCGCACCACACCAGAAAAGGACGCCGTTGCGCCGGCTGCCGGATCAGCCACCGCAGCAACATGCTCCTCGAGACTCAACACCATTTCCGTCACACCGGAAAGCGTCACCCGACCAGTCATCTCAGCAACTCCTCAATCGGTGCGCGGATGGTCGCCGCCGCGCAATTGGTCAATCGCATGGTTCAACACGGTGCCCAGTACTGCCAATCCATCCTTCACACCGCCGGCAGATCCCGGTAGATTCACCACCAGGGTACGGCCGGCCACCCCCACCAAGCCTCTGGACAGGATGGCCGTCGGCACCTTGAGAACCCCGTAGCGTCTGATTTCCTCAGCCACACCGGGGATCTGGTAATCGAGCACAGCAGCGGTGAGCTGCGGCGTCACATCTGTGGGACTGATACCGGTGCCGCCGGAGGTGATCACCAGAACGGCATTGGTTGCCACCGCGTCCCGCAGCGCTTGACCGAACGGTTCCCCATCGGCCACCACCACCGGCTCGGCGACCTGGAAGTC
>JBBSRY010000179.1:0-5636 GCA_038242595.1 Mycobacteriales bacterium | reverse complement strand
GGGCCCGGCGGAAGCCGTCAGCGCCGTCGGCCTCCTGCGCGTCGGCGCCGTGACCGTGACCACCGGTGCAGCACAACGCTTGACCGGCGGTGAAGATCCGTGGTCCGTCAACGGCGCCGGCATTGATGGCATTGCGCAGGGCGAAGTCAGCGAGCCGGCTCTCGCCGACCAGGCGGACGGTGGTGATACCCGAACGCAGCGTCTGCCGTCCAGAGTTGGCCATCAGCAACACGAGTTCGGCCAGATTGGATCCCTGCACCGAGTCGGCCAATGGACCGGGCAGTCCCAGACTCAGGTGGACGTGCATATTGATCAAACCGGGCGTGAGAAACGCGGAGTCCATTTCCAGCACCGGGATGTCGGCGTCTTCGGCGCGGGCCTGCGCCAGCACGTCATCACTGGGACCGACGCCGGCGATGCGTCCGTCGGCGCCGATCCAGATGCCGTGGTCATCGCGTGATCCGGCTGCTGTGGCGTCCGTGATCCGGGCGCCGACCAATACCTTGGCCACCGATCCCATCATTTGCTGTCCTCCTTGTGTGCGTGAACATGAGCTGTCACGGGCGCTTGCGCCGGGTCGGAAAACCCGGTTATCCCTTCGGCGTGATGACACGCCACCATGGCGCCATTCACCGGTCGTAGTACCGGCGCGGTGAGGCAAACATCGGTGGCATAAATGCATCGCGGGCGAAAATGGCACCCGGTGGGTGCGTTGGCGGCGTCCGGCACTTCGCCCAGCAGCACGGTCGGCAGTTGCTGGACAGTGGAAATCTGCGGGATGGCGCCGATCAGGGCCTGGGAGTACGGGTGGGCCGGTTGCCCCATCAGATGTCGGGTCGGGGCGGATTCGACGATTCGTCCCAGATACATCACAGCGGTGCGGTCGGCGATCTCGTGTACCAGCGCCAAGTCGTGGGAGATGAAAAGCATCCCCACATTCAATTCTCTGACCAGTTTGACCAGCAGTGATACGACCTGCGCCTGGGCCGAGGCGTCAAGTGCGGTCACCGGTTCGTCGGCGATGATCATCGTCGGATCCGCGGCCAGCGCGCGGGCAATGGCCAACCGTTGTCGTTGTCCACCGGAGAACTGATGGGGGTAGCGGGTTCCGGCGTCGGCGGGCATACCGACCCGTTCCAATAGTTCCGCGACCCGGCCCGTCCGGGAGGTCACGTCCGCGGGGATTCCGTCGCTGAGCTGAGACTCGATGGTGCGTCTGGGATTCAACGATCCGTAGGGATCCTGGAAGACCATTTGCAGTCGGGTTTGTTCGGCCGGCCGGCGCCGCCATTTGAGTGCGGTGACCGGGGCGCCGTTGAAGGTGACCTGACCGGAGGTCGGTGCGGTGAGGCCGGCGGCCACCCGGGCCAACGAGGATTTGCCGCAGCCCGATTCGCCGACGAGGCCGACAACCTCACCGGCTTCGACCGAAAGATTCACCCCATCAACAGCTTTGACCAGGCCGCGGGAGCTGGAGCGGTAGTCCAGCCGTACATTGTCCATCGATAGCATCAGCGTTCTCCGCCCGGATTCGGTGACACGGACAGCTCTGCCCCTGAAAGTTCGGCCCCGGAAAGATCTGCCACTGAAAGATCATGGGATCCGGTCAGATCGGGCGCGACGACGCAGGCCAACAGGCGCCCGGGCGAAGTCATCACCAGTGGCGGCCGGACCAGGCAGATGTCCTGAACGTAGTCACATCTCGGGGCGAATGGGCATCCAACCGGTGCCGATCCGGCGGCCACCGGGATCCCCTTGATGGCCTTGAGGGTTCCGGTGTGGCCCAGTCCGTGTGGTCGGGCGTTCAGTAGCGCCGAGGTGTAGGGGTGATTTGGTGCGGTGAGCACCACGCCGGTCGGGCCGCTCTCCATCACCTGACCGGCGTAGAAAACGTAGGAGCGTTGGGCCAGCGAGGCCAGCACACCCAGATCGTGGGTGATGAACAGGACTGCCAGGTCATTGTCGCGGCGCAGTTGATCCAGCAACGCCAGAATGCCGGCCTGCACGGTGACATCCAGGGCGGTGGTGGGTTCGTCGGCGATCAGCAGTTTGGGCTTGCAGGCCAGTGCGATGGCAATGGCGATCCGCTGCCGCATGCCGCCGGAGAACTGATGCGGATAGGACTTCAGCGCTTTCTCCGGATGCGGAATGCGCACCTGTTCCAACAGTTCGATGGCGCGCTGCCGGGCGGCTCGCCGGTCCAGTCGCAGGACGGCCCGCATGTGTTCGGTGAGTTGCACACCGACGGTCAGCATCGGGTGCAGTGCGGAGCTGGAATCCTGGAAGACCATCGCAATTCCGGACCCACGCACGGAGCGCCACGCTTTGTCGTTGTTACCGATCAGCTCGCGGCCGGCGAAGGTAATGGATCCGTCGACCTTCGCGCCGGCCGGCAGCAAACCCAAAAGTGTCTGGGCGGTCAGACTTTTGCCCGATCCGCTCTCCCCGGCGATACCGACGATCTCACCCGGTGCGACCTGCAGGTCAACACCGCGGATGATCGGAACATCGCCATTGGGGCCGGGGAGCGCGACCGTGAGGTCCTTGATGTCGAGCAGCAGATCCGTCATCGTCCGTGCCTACTTCGCGGATCGAGCCGGTCGCGGACGGTGTCGCCCAACAGGTTGAACGCCAACACCAGCGAGAGGATGGCCAGACCGGGGAAAATGCTGACCCACCAATGGGAAAGGTCGGTGGAGCCGGCGGCGATCATCGCGCCCCACTCCGGCGCCGGTGGCCTGGGCCCCAACCCCAGGAAGGACAGCGAGGCCAGCATCAGCACAGCGTTGCCCAGTTCCAGCGAGGCCAGCACGACGGCCGGGCCGACCGCATTGGGGACGACATCCTTACGTAGCGCCTGCCAGGGGCCGACGCCGAGCATCCGAGCGGCGTGCAGGAAATCCGCGCCTCGGATGGAAAGTACTGCGGAGCGAACCACTCTCGCGTACACCGGCCAGGAGACCAGCACCAGCGCCAGCACGGCATTACTGGTGCTGGGGCCGAAAGCCGCCGACACCGCCATCGCCAGGATGATCTGCGGGAAGGCGAACACCAGATCGGTCAGTCGCATCAGCACCTCGTCGACGCCGCGGCCGATGTACCCGGCAAGCAGACCGAGGGTGCCGCCGATGGTCAGTGCCAGCGCGACGATGATGTTGGCCAGCGGGATGGACAGTTGAGCGCCATAGATGATGCGGGACAGGATGTCCCGGCCGAGCTGGTCGGTACCGAACCAGTGCTGACCGGACGGTTCGGCGGAGTACTCACCGGTTTGGGCCAGCGGATCGAACGGCGCGATCCACGGGGCGGCGATGGCCATCACGGCCCAGAACCCGATGATCGAGACGGCAATGGTGGTCAACGCGCCGGGGCGGCGTCGCGGTGCGTCGCCGGGGGAGCCCTTGCGCAGTCCCAGCCAACGCCTTGGCGCCACCGCGGCAGCGGCTTTCGGGTCGGCAAAGACGGCCGGTGACGGCATTTCCGGTATCGGGGTGTGCACCCCTGGGGTGGTCATGACAACCGGATTCTGGGATCGATGATCCCGTAGAGCACGTCGACCAGCAGATTGATCAGGGTGTACACCAACGCGACGAACAGGGCGACACCCATGATGGCCGGCAGGTCCAGCGACGAGGCGCTGCGGTAGGCGTACTGCCCGACACCGGGCCAGCTGTAGATCTGTTCGATCAGCACGGTGCCCGACAGCATGGAGGCGAAGGCCAAACCGCTGACGGTCACCACCTGCACGAGGCCGGCGCGCAAGACGTGTCGGCGTAGAACGGTTCGCTTCGGCAGGCCCTTGGCGTAGGCGGCCTTGATGTAGTCCTGGTCAAGTACTTCGAGCATCGCCGAGCGGATGAACCGGATCAGCGTGGCCACCGTCAGGCTGGTCAGCACCAGTACCGGCAACGCCATGTGCCATAACGCATCCCAGAAGACGGTCGGGCGACCGGCCAACAGCGAATCCACCGTATAGAGCCCGCTGACGGTATGCGGCGGTGCGTACTTGGAACTGAGTCGGCCGCCGTTGGGCGCGATGTCCAATAGATAGAAGAACACCCAGAGCACCACAATGGCCAGCCAGAACGATGGGGTGGATAGTCCCAGCAGGGCGGCCCCGCGGATGGTGTGATCTGCCGGCTTATCCTTGCGGACAGCGGCCCACATCCCCACGCCCAGACCGATGATCAGTGAAAGCAGCATTGCCGGGATGGCGATTTCCATCGTGGCCGGCACGTACTTGGTCAGGTCGGACAGCACCGAATTGCCGGTGGTCTGGGAGGTTCCGAGGTCGCCGCTGAGCACATTGCCCAGGTAGGTGAAGTACTGGGCGATGACGGGCTTGTCCAGCCCCCACTTTGCGCGGTACGCCGCGACCACCTGCGGGTCGTTCTGGGCGGCTTCGGAGAGATTGGCTGTGGTTCCGTCACCGGGAACCAGTTGTACCAGAAGGAAAGTCATGATCGTCACGCCGATGAGCAGGAAGGCGGTGATGAACAGGCGACGCAGGATGAATCGGAGCAGCGTTCGCGGGACCTTGCGGCCCCGCGAACCCGCCGCCTGGTCTGGCGACGGGTCCGACTTCGGTGCCGCAGGCGGGCCCGCACCGGGATCAGTGACAGTGGAACTCAACCGCGACCCACCCCAGCGATGTCGACCTGCCAGCCCGCGGCGGCGTAGTCGGCTCCGGTGAGTCCGGCACTGGCGACAACCACACCGGAGTTGTAGGCGAGCGGGATGTAGGGGGAGTTCTCGTTCATCAGACGCTGCCATTCCTGGATAGCGGCAATCTGCTTGTCGCGGTCGACGATGGTGGCAACCTCCGCAGCTGCGGCAACGGTTGCTGGGTCGGCATTTTCATCGGTCCAGGCAGCTGCGTCGGCGGCTCCGCCACCCGGCATCAGGTCGCCGATCATCGAGGCGGCAACCGGGTAATTCAGCGACTGCGGGCTCAGGCTCAGGGCGACCTTGCCGGCCTTGCGCTGATCCAGGAAGGAGGCGATCGGCGCCGGGTTCAGTTCGACTTCGATGCCGGCTTTGAGTGCGTCACTTTGCACCTTTGCCGCGACAATGCCCAGGTCAACACCGCGGTAGGTGATGGACGGGTAGAGCAGCTGCACCTTCGGGGCATCCAGTCCGCCGGCGGTCAGTGCTGCGGTGGCCGCTTCAAGGTCCTGCTTTTGCGCTTCGGACTGATCAAGCGAACCCGGGAATGCGGTCGGCACCAGACCCGCGGCCGGTTGGGCAGATTCACCGAAAAGCGCTGCCACACCGGCGTAGTCGATGGACGCGCGGAAGGCCTTGATGAAATCAGGGTTGGCGGTGACTTCGCTGACCGCCGGGTCGACGCTGAATCGCAGTTGGTAGAGGGTGTCCTGCGCGCCGGACTGAGACAGGGTGGCGGGCAGGCCTTCGAGTCCATCACCGGAAAGGTCCAGTGCGATGGTGTCGGCCGGCTCCTTGCTCATCGTCAGTTTCTGATTCTGGACGTCCATGTTCTGGATGACCACACGACCGAAAGTAGGCTGGGTTGCCCAGTAATCGGACTTCGCGGTCAGCACCACCTGGGAGGCGGCGTCGAATGATTCGATGTTGTAGGCCCCGCTACCAAGGGAGGTGGTGTTCAGGTAGGCGCC
>JBBSRY010000178.1:0-5654 GCA_038242595.1 Mycobacteriales bacterium | reverse complement strand
GACGACAAGTCCAGAATTGACCGGCATGAACGCGCCTGACCCCGCCGGCGGTGCCACCAATATTGCCCGGTGGCGCCGTGACGTTCCCGAACCTGACGGTGATGAACTGGAAGAACAGCTCGATGGTCGGGCACGCGGGCTGGTGGATCCTGGTCAGGCTCCGCAGTGGCTGCGTCCGGTGCTCAACCGCGCCCTGCAGGGGCCGTTGCCCGGGCTTATCCTGCGCACCGCGCTGAAAAAGCAGTCCGGCAATCGCCAGTCTGCGGTGTTGATGCTGCTGGCCGAGGGGGAGTCCGGTCCCGACATCCTGCTGACCCAGCGGGCGTCCGGAATGCGGACCCACTCCGGGCAGCCGGCCTGTCCCGGCGGGACGCTGGATCCAGGCGAGGATTCGGTGATGGCCGCGCTCCGGGAGGGGGAGGAAGAAACAGGCCTGGTCCAAAGTTCGGTGACCCCGATGGTGCTGATGCCGCGGCTCTACCTGCCGGCCTCGGAGTTTGTTATCCAGCCGGTGCTCGCGCACTGGCATACGCCCGGCCCGGTGCGAGCTGTCAGTCCGGCGGAAACGGCCTCCGTGGCCAGAGTGCCGATCGCGGATCTGGCGAGCCCGGACAATCGGGTTCAGGTGCGATTTCGGTCCTATGTCGGCGCCGGCTTTCAAGTTGCCGGAATGACGGTCTGGGGATTCACCGCGGCGCTGCTGGATTCTTTGCTGGATCTCGGTGAGTGGGCCCAACCCTGGGATCACAGCCGGGTGATCGACCTCCCGGCGAGCGCCGGATGACGTTCATCGATGCACTTTTGGTCGTGCTGATCATTTCAGGTGCCTGGGCCGGCTTCCGGCAGGGTCTCATCACCGCGTTTATCTCGCTGCTGGGTGCCGTCTTCGGTGCCCTGGCCGCGTTGACGCTGGCCCCGCTCGTTCTGGACGATATTCCCGCCGGCGGACGCACTGCGGGGGGCCTTGGCGCTTTACTCCTGGGCATCCTGCTTGGTGAGCTGCTCGGCGGTTGGGCCGGCAAGGTCCTTTCCGAACAGGTGACCTGGTCGCCGGTGAAAGCGGTCGATCGAACACTCGGCGCCGTCGGGCAGGGCCTGGCGGTACTGATGCTCGCGTGGCTGGTGGCGCTGCCGCTGGCCGCAACGCCATTACCCAGTTTGACCTCGGCTATCCGGAATTCAACGATCCTGACCCAGATCAACAAGGTAATACCCGATGGGGCCACCGTAGTGTCGGCCCAGTTGCGGGGGCTGCTGGATTCCACCGGATTCCCGGCGATCCTGGATCCGCTGGCGCCAACGCCCATCACCGAGGTGGCGGCGCCGGACCAACATCTGATCACCGACCCGATAGCGCTGAACGCTCAGGTTTCGGTACTGAAAATACGGAGTGATGCCGCGTCCTGCGGGAAGGTGCTCACCGGCACCGGTTTCGTCATCGGTCCGGAGCACATCCTGACCAATGCCCACGTGGTGGGTGGGTCATCCAGGTCCGTGATCGAGGTGGACGGCGCGTCGATGGAAGCCACCGTGGTGTTGTACGACTCGGATCGGGATCTGGCCGTGCTGTTCGTGCCGGGGCTGAACCTGCCGGTCCTGAATTTACGGGCAGCGCCGGCCGAATCCGAGGACGATGCGATTGTTCTCGGATATCCGGGTGGCGGTCCTTACACTGTGACACCGGCGAGAATCAGGTCCGACTACGACCTGTCGGGTCCGAATATTTACGGCACCGACACGGTCAACCGTGAGGTGTACATCCTGCGGGCTGCTGTTCGGCCGGGTAATTCCGGTGGTCCATTGCTGGATAGGCAGGGCCAGGTGATAGGGGTGATTTTTGGTTCCGCCATCGACGATCCGGACACCGGTTTTGCCATGACTGTTGATGAGGTGCAGTCAACGGTGACTGCGGGCCTGACCGATACCTCGCAGGCACCAACGGGAGCTTGCGCCATGCATTAAGAGTGTTCTGATGCCGGGGCCCGGTTGGCTTGATCCAGACCGCCGACGAAGTCCTTGATCAGTGCGTTGACCCGATCAGGTGCCTCTTCGGCCGGGTAGTGGCCGACGCCCAGCAGCAGGTGCTGGATGTATTCGCCGCGGCAGAGCGGGGCAGCTTCAGTGAGCAGTCCGGCTGGTATCACCGGATCACCCTGGCCGCCGATATGAAGTACCGGCTGGGCCACCGGTTTACGTACCAATGCTTCCCGATGGCGCAGCCCATCCGAACGCCATGGTGAGCGGGCAATCCACCGCAAATGCTCCAGCGCGGCGTGGGCCGCTCCCGGAATTCCGATGGCCTGCCGCATTTTGACGCAGACAGCAGCAAAGTCGGTCGAGGCCGCCCAGGCAGGTCCGGCATCGCGCCGCAGGATCCGCTCCAGCCGAACACCTCCGGAGGCCGCCAATCGGCGTTCCGGCCACCAGGGCAAGAAGGCGGAGCGGAGCAGATGTCGATAGCCGCCGGTCACGTCCGGTTTGCGCATTTTCGCCAGCGACAGCGGATGGGCAGCCGCGATGGCTACCACCGCCCGTACCTGAGCGGGCCGAATGGCGGCGGTGTTGAAGGCCGACATTCCGCCGAATCCATTGCCGACCAGGACCGCCTCCCGTTCGCCGAGAGCTCCGATCAAACCGGAAATATCGCCAGCCAGGGTGAAAGCATCGTAACCTCGCGGCGGCTTGTCGGAATCGCCATAGCCTCGCAGGTCAATGGCCACCACCCGGAATCCGTGTCGTGGGAGGTCTTCGAGTTGATGTCGCCAGGACCACCAGAACTGTCCGAAGCCATGCAGCAGCAGGATCAGCGGGCCGGTCCCGGCTTCGACCACGTGGAAGCGGATTCCGTTAGCGCTGACGTCCAGATGTTTCCAAGGTCCGGGGTACCTGACCACGGATGGATTGGGCGGCGGTTGACCGACGGTCGCTGGTTTCTTTTTCATCTTTTGCGTGCCTCGTCAACGAGCCAACCTGCAGCCTGCTGGGAACGACGAGGACGACGAAGCGTCAGGACTTGGAGTATGCATCCGGGTGGGAGGCAGCCTGCCGCAGCGTGCTGGCTGTGTCCTGCAGGGAGGAGATGGTGCGCTCCGGTTTCTTGATCTTCTTGACCTTCTTGAGGCCGAGGAACAGCAGGGCGCCGGCGATCACGAGCATGGCGAAGAAGACGATGGTAAAGGCAGCCCAGCGGGGCAACCAGATGGCAAGGACTTCACCGATCATCAGCCAGAAGAAGAAGAGACTGAACAGAGCGATCACGCCGGCCACGATAAAGAAGACCGCCCCGACGACACCCTGTTTGGCGGAGGCGACTACCTCTAGTTTCGCCAGTTCGAGTTCGGCCCGCACCAAGGTGGAGACCTGCGCTGCCGCTTCCTTGACCAGAGTGCCTATCGAGGCCTCCGGATCCACGTCGACTTCCGGGGTCAGCGGGATGGAGGGCTGCGCGTAACCGGTTGCGCTGTGTGCGGAAGCTCCTGGCTTCGTCCCTGGGTAGGACATGAGGACTCTCCTGATCTGGCGAAGACATGGCGACTCAAGCATCGAACCACGAACTCGACGTACGAAATGGCGTTACGGGTGGCGATGGTATCTGCCGTGCTCATCGTGCCATGAAAGGCGTGGCACCTTTTTCGGCGTTGCCACCGATCCCGCCACCTTGTACTCGCGTGGCAGGACTCGCCTGCTGGCGAGTCCTGCGGTTTGTACCCCTGGCCTCCGATGAGGTAAACCTCGACCGGCTCAGCGGCCAACGACGCAAAGTCTCCCGGTGACCAGGCTCACCTGGCAAATCTTGCGCCTTTCGATTTCAGTCGGACTTGCTGTTGGTCAGACCGGTGTTGATCAAGCCCATGACCGCCGAATCCTGCAAGGTGGAGACGTCACCCAGATCGCGCCCCTCGGCAACATCTCGGAGCAGGCGCCGCATGATCTTGCCAGATCGAGTCTTGGGCAACTCGGGCACGATCAAAATCTTTTGCGGTTTGGCAATCGGACCGATCTCTTGCGCAACGTGATTACGCAGATCAGCGATGAGCTTGTCCTTCTGGGCGTTATCCTGACCACCCACCGAACCCCGAAGGATCACGAAGGCAACGATTCCCTGCCCGGTCATCGCATCGGAAGCTCCCACCACCGCAGCCTCGGCCACTGACGGATGTGAGACGAGGGCGGACTCCACCTCGGTGGTCGAGATGCGGTGACCGGACACGTTCATCACATCGTCGACCCGGCCGAGCACCCATAGGGCGCCGTCGCTGTCGTACTTGGCACCGTCACCGGCAAAGTAGTAACCCTCGGCTTTGAAACGAGACCAGTAGGTGTCCTGGAATCGTTGGTCATCGCCCCAGATGGTGCGGAGCATGGCCGGCCACGGTCGGTCGATGACGAGGTACCCACCCTCGCCGTGACCGACCGGCACGCCCTCGTCGTTGACGATCTTGGCGCTGATCCCCGGCAGGGCCAGCATTGCTGAGCCGGGGTTTGTCGCGGTGACGCCGGGCAGCGGCGAGATCATGATGGCGCCGGTTTAGGTATGCCACCAGGTGACAACGTCCGGGCAGTTGTCCCGGCCGATCGTCTCTCGGTACCACATCCAGGCTTCCGGATTGATAGGTTCGCCCACCGAGCCAAGAACGCGCAAGGAATTCAACGAGTACTTATCGGGGATCTCGGCGCCCCATCTCATGAAGGTGCGGATCAACGTTGGCGCCGTGTAATAGATGGACACCTTGTACTTATCGATGATTTCCCAGTGCCGACCCTCATGCGGGGAGTTCGGGGTGCCTTCGTACATCACTTCGGTCGCCCCGTTGGCCAGCGGTCCGTAGACGATGTAGGAGTGCCCGGTGACCCAGCCGATGTCGGCGGTACACCAGAAAACATCCTGACCGGCCTTGTGATCGAAAGCAACGTGGTGACTGTAGGCGACCTGGGTCAGGAAACCGCCCGAAGTGTGCAGAATTCCTTTGGGCTTACCGGTGGTGCCGGAGGTGTACAGCAGGAACAGCGTTTGCTCGGCCGGGAATGCTTCCGGGGTGTGCTGATCTGATTGCTGGTCGACCAGTTCGTGCCACCAGATGTCCTTGTCGGTCCAGGTGATCTCGTAGTTGGTTCGCTGCACCACGAGCACATTTTGGACGGTCGAACCCGGCGCAGCCACCGCTTTGTCGACCGCATCTTTCAGCGCCACCGCCGCCCCGCGACGGAATTGTCCATCCGCGGTGATGATCAGTTTGGCTTCTGCATCCTCCACCCGGGAACGAATTGCCTCGGCCGAGAAACCGCCGAAGATCACCGTGTGCGCAACCCCGAGACGAGCGCAAGCGAGCATCGAGTAGACGGCTTCGGGAATCATCGGCAGATAGATCGCCACCCGATCGCCGGCCCGCAGCCCGAGTGATAACAGCGCATTGGCTGTCTTGCTGACCTCACGTTGTAGGTCGGCGTAGGTGATGCTTTTCGAATCGCCGGGCTCGCCCTCCCAATGGATGGCCACTCGCTCGCCGTTCCCGGCGTCGACGTGCCGGTCGACGCAGTTGTATGCGACATTTAACTTTCCGTCGGCAAACCAGGTGGCGTGCGGAGCATTGGACCAGTCCAAAGCCTGCGTGAAGTCCGTCGCCCAACTCAGGCGCCTGGCCTGCTCTGACCAG
>JBBSRY010000177.1:0-5663 GCA_038242595.1 Mycobacteriales bacterium | reverse complement strand
AGCCGGGCCGCAGTCTCGGCCGAAACCACCTGACCCGGGTCCAGCGCCCAGGCCGCCGCGGTACCGGCTTCACCGGTGACCCCACCGTCGATGAAAATGGTCCGGCTCCAGCCGGGATAGGACGACTGTGAGGCGTCGGCGGCGAATTTGCTGCCACCGCCTGATTGTTCGGCCCCCTGATTGCCATTCAAGCCAATGGCGGGTAATGCGTCGCCTTGCGTAACCGCAGCCCCCTGCGCAGCGGGTGCATTGCCGTCCGGGCCGACCGCGGCAACCGGCGGCTCCAGCGCCGGCGCGGCGGGATTAACGGCTTCCGGCATCGGTGCCCCGCTGGTTGAGGCAAGCTGCTCGGTGCCGTCGCGGTTGGTGCCGATGGCGTAGCCGCCGACGCCGACCGCCAGGACGACGACCGCGGCGGCCGCCACCTTCATCCAGCGCAGGGCCGGTTGAGCTCTGGGGATCACCGGGCCGGCCGCTGCTACCGGTGCCAGCCGATCGCGCACCATCTCTCGCAGCTGGTTGCTGTCAATGGTGTCGTCGGGAGCGGGATCGACGGCTCGGAGCCGCTCGAAGCCGAGGTCAGAATTATCCGGATAGTCGGAGTGGGGAGCTTGATTGTCCTCGTTCATGTCTTCCTCCTGGAAGTGCCGGCCGAAGTGGTGCCGGAAACTGCTTGCTATCAGGTCTATGTCGCTAGCTGCTGAGTTCTTGCACTCGTTCTGCGGAATCAGCTCTCAGGTGGAACCGCCCCGGCCCCGCGTCGGGTTATGAGGCGTCGGCCAGTGCCCAGGCTTCCCGGAGCCGTGACCTGGCCCTGGACAGGGCCGCATCGGCGCCGCCGCGCGAGATGCCCAGCACCTCGGCCAGTTCTGCACCACCCAGGCCATCCCACGCGCTGAGCAACAGAATCTGCTGATCTTTGGCGGTCAAACTCTCCAGCACCACCCGGATGTCCTCGCTGTCGATCGGCCACTGCGCAGATGTCAGCGCTTCGGATTCGACGTCGAAGAGTGCCGGACCGGTAATCGGCGTCGGGCGCATCTTGCGACGATGATTGGTCAGAATGAAGCCCGCCGTTTTATACAGCCACGGCAGTTCGGCCCCACGGGGTAGTTGACCCCGCCGACGCCACGCCGTGGCAAAAACATCGGCCGTCAAATCCTGGGCGTCATCGCGATCAGCTCTACGGACGAAGAAGCGGTAGACGGCGGTCGAATGGCTCGAAAAAATGCCTTCGAACCACTCATCGTCCTTGTCAGACACGAAAGACTCCTTCAACCACATGTATGGCGCATTGGCATCACCGCGCGCGGATCCTACGAGCTGCACTCTCCCTGTCTATGTGCCGGGGGAGTTGGATCTTGCATCGAGGGGTAAGAAACTTCCAACCGTATTTGCGGTAGTGGGGACAACGCACCCAATGAGCAACGAGGGGGTTTTCAAATGAGTGATCCGATTGATCCGGAAGTTGTCAACGAGGTGGTCAGTGACCAGGACGCGCTGGTGGCCGGTTTCTACCAGTTTGAAGAAATGATCTGGAAGCGGATCAACGAGCAGGATAACGCGGTGGCCAAGACCGCCGTCGCCACCTGGGTCTCCGGTGAGATGGACCGGGTGCAGACCCAGGTGAAGAAAGAGATAGATATCGTTGCCAGCGACGCCGAAGCGGTTCCGGGGCCAACAGCCACCGGATGACCTGTGGTGATGGTCACGAGTACGTGCCGATAGCGAACGAGGAGGCTGCTGCCAGCGTATTTCCGTCCGCGCAGTTATGGCGCAGGTCAGCTCTCACCTAGACTTGGTACGGCCTCTGCCATGGATGCCTTGTGTCGTGGCTGGGGGCTGCCCGAAACGCGCCCTCCTGACGCCGCTCGAGCGCCCTGCGGGTTTTTACCTTTCGCCCTGTTCAGATCAGCCTGTCCAGCCGGGTATCCGGCCATTTTTCAATCGAGGAGTATTTACCTGTGAAGAGCACCGTCGAGCACTTGAACCCGACCCGGGTGAAGCTCACCGTTGAGGTTCCGTTCGACGAGCTCGGACCCAAGTTCGCCAAGGCCTACAAGACCCTGGCCGGCCAGGTCCGAGTTCCCGGCTTCCGCCCGGGCAAGGTTCCGGCCCGCATCCTGGACGCTCGGGTCGGACGCGGCACCATCCTCACCGAAGTCGTCAACGACGCACTGCCGGAGAAGTACAACCAGGCTTTGAGCGAGAACGAGATCATCCCACTCGGCGAGCCCGAGATCGAGGTGACCAAGATCGAGGACAACGAGGAATTCGCATTCACCGCCGAGGTCGATATCCGTCCCGTGATCACGCTCCCTGAGTTCGGCGAAATCGCCGTCACGGTAGAGGATGTCACTGTTTCCGATGATGATATCGATGAGCAGATCGAAGCCCTGCGTGATCGCTTCGCCACCATCACCGAGGTCGAGCGGGCCACTGCTGACGGTGATGTCATCACCGTTGACCTGCGCGCCAGCGTCGACGGCGAGGTCCTGGAGGACGCCACCGCCGATGATCTGACCTACCGCGTGGGTTCCGGCGACCTGGTCGACGGAATCGACGAGGCCGTTGTCGGACTGAGCGCCGGCGAATCTGCCACCTTCGTCACTAAATTGGTCGCCGGAGATCACGCCGGCGGTGACGCGGACGTGACTGTCACCGTTAAGGCTGTGAAGGAGCGGGCGCTGCCGGAGATCGACGACGAGTTCGCCTCCGAGGCCTCGCAGTTCGACTCTGTCGCCGAGATGCGCGATGACCTGGTGGAGAAGATCCGCCGGGTGAAGAACCAGAGCCAGGGTGCGCAAGCTCGTGATCTGGTGCTGGACGCGCTGCTTGGCGCCACCGAGATCCCGGTGCCCGAAGCCATCGCGAAAGCAGAATTCGACTCCCGCGAACACGATGTCATTCACTCACTCGGACATGATGAGGGTGCGTTGGCCGTCTGGCTCGAGGATCAGGGCAAGACCAAGGAAGACCACGAGTCAGAACTTCGGGCCGACGCCGACAAGGCTGTTCGCACCCAGTTGCTGCTCGACGCGATGGCGGAGAAGGACGAGGTCGGCGTCTCGCAGGAAGAGTTTACCGAGCGGATCCTCTACAGCGCCCAGCGCTTTGGGATGAGCCCGGATGAGTACTTCAAGCGGCTCCAGGAGCAGAACCAGCTCGGTTCGGTCTTCGCCGATGTGCGTCGGGGCAAGGCTCTGGCCAATGCCGTACAGCGGGCCACCGTCAGCGATGCCTCCGGCAATGTGCTTGATGTAGCGGCACTGTTTGGGTTCGAGCCAATCGAAGAAGACTCAGAAGACCCAGAGGGCGCGCAAGACACCGAGCAGCCGGCGGAGCCGGTCGCCGGCGACGTCGTCGAAGCCGTTTCCGATGAAGCTGCCGCCTCCGATGATGCAGCCGGTGAAGAGGCCGAAGCCAAGTCCTGATTTCGCCCATGGCGTGAAGTGCGCTGCGGACCTGCCGCGTACTTCACGCCGACAGCGAACAGCGCACCCAACCGGGCACCTTTGCCACCCACGCGTGGTTAATGTCAAGTGAGTGCCTCCCGAACGGCCATCCGGCCGGAGACGGGAGGCCAAGCATTCAAGACGATCCGACCAAGGAGATGTCAGTGAGCCACCGTCACCCGCTGGCAGCCATTGAGGCTGTCGCACCTGAGATTTTGCCCGCAGTGATGCGTGGCACCCCCGGTATGTCGCTGACCGACTCGGTCTCCGAACGCCTGTTGCGCGAGCGGATCATTCTGCTCGGCTCCGAGGTGCGCGACACCAACGCCAATGAGATCACCGCCCAGCTGCTCCTGCTGGCCGCTGAGGACGGCGAAAAGGACATCACCCTCTACATCAACTCGCCCGGTGGGTCGGTCACGGCGGGCATGGCCATTTTCGACACCATGCAGTTCATCGAGCCGGACGTGGCCACCATAGCCATGGGATTGGCCGCCTCGATGGGGCAGTTCCTGCTTTCCGCCGGGGCCCCTGGCAAGCGCGCCGCACTGCCGCACGCCCGGATCCTGATGCATCAGCCGAGTGCCGGTATCGGAGGCACCTCTTCCGATATCAAGATCCAGGCGGACATGCTGAACCGGACCAAAAAAGAGATGGCCGAGATCATCGCCGAGCACACCGGGCAGACGGTCGAGAAGATCACCCAGGATTCCGATCGAGACCGGTGGTTCACCGCGGCTGAGGCCCTGGAGTACGGATTCATCGACAAGGTCATCGCCAAGGCATCTCAGGCCCGCATCAATAAGAGCCCGGTTAAGTGAGCGGAGAAATCACGATGAACTCATTCCAGCCCAATGGCTCTGCCCACGGCAACATGATGAACAACCCGGCCCTGGCCCCCCAGGCCCGCTATGTGCTGCCGCAATACCTCGAGCGTGGCACTTACGGTGAACGGCAGTATGACCCGTACAGCAAGCTCTTCGAGGAGCGCATCATTTTCCTCGGGGTGCAGATCGACGACACGTCGGCCAACGACGTGATGGCCCAGCTCCTGGTTCTGGAGTCCAGAGACCCGGACCGCGAGATCACCATGTACATCAACTCTCCCGGTGGTTCTTTCACCTCGATGACGGCGATCTACGACACCATGCAGTTCGTTCGGCCGCAGATCCAGACGGTGTGCCTGGGCCAGGCGGCCTCGGCCGCAGCCGTACTCCTGGCCGCGGGCACCCCGGGCAAGCGTCTGGCGTTGCCGAACTCTCGGATTCTGATCCATCAGCCGGCCACCGAAGGCGTTTCCGGTCAGGTCTCGGATCTGGAGATCCAGGCCAACGAGATTCAGCGGATGCGTACTGCGCTTGAAAACATTCTGTCGCATCACTCGAACAAGACGCCGGAGGAAGTGCGTCTGGACATCGAGCGCGACAAGATTCTTACCGCGGCCGAAGCCAAGGAATACGGATTGATCGATCAGGTTCTGGATTACCGCAAGATGTCCTGACCCGAACTGCCTCACGACAGCCGGCCGCCCCTCCCGGGGTGCCCGGCTGTTGTTATTTTTGCCCCGCCACTCCAGGTCATCAACCGTGCGCCTGAGGCGAAATCAATGGCGGGAACTGGGGAATTGGCTACAGTGGGAGGGCGAGAGCAGGTCTGGTTCATCGAGGGAGACCGGAGATGCTGCCGCAGGTCAGGCGATTTTGTCGCTTCTGTGGGGAAGTATTCGTGTCGCGGGAAGTGAAACCCCTCGGGTGTCGGTCTGACCGGGTAGCGTTGGGATGAACCCGCGGTCGGGTGCGGCTTCGGCCCGGATCGAGATTCGCCAGTAACAATCAAGCACCACCCGCGTCGGTCCAGCACACCGGCAATATCAGGATTGAGAGAGCACATGGCACGCATCGGCGACGGAGGCGATCTGCTGAAGTGCTCCTTCTGCGGGAAGAGTCAAAAGCAGGTCCGCAAGCTCATCGCCGGTCCCGGTGTTTACATCTGCGATGAGTGCATCGATCTGTGCAATGAAATTATTGAAGAGGAATTGACCGACACGTCGGAGGTCAAGCTCGACGAGTTGCCCAAGCCAACGGCCATCAATGATTTTCTCGATCAATACGTGATCGGGCAGTCCCCCGCCAAGCGAGCTCTCGCCGTGGCCGTCTACAACCATTACAAGCGGATCCAGGCCGGCCCCGACCGTGGCGCCGAGCCTGT
>JBBSRY010000176.1:0-5700 GCA_038242595.1 Mycobacteriales bacterium | reverse complement strand
GCCGTTCCAAGGCCTCCGGACCGGTGTATTGAGGCAGGAAAAGGCCGGGGGGCCCGCACAGCTGTGATGGTTGGTCGGTAGTTGAGGTCATCGTCGGAATACAGACGAACGAGCGTGGCCGCGCCGCCGTAGGCCTGACTCACCCTGGTCTGAGTCAGGGTGTTGAACTCGGTGACGGGGGTCGACTCGGTGTCACCGAAGGGTCAGGTCGGTTGGAGCCGAACAATCACCGAGTTGGAGGTGGGTGTGTTGGAGGTATCGGCAACCGAATCAGTGGGGATCAGCACATTCGCTTCGGGGTAGTAGGCCGCTGCCGACCCGCGGGCGGTGGGGTAGGAGACCACCCGGAACGCCTTGGCCCAGCGTTCAACCACTTCACCGGAATCAGCCCGCCACTCACTGATGATGTCAACCAGTTGGCGATCCCGCAGACCCAGAGCGACCAGGTCCTGCGGGTTCACCATGATTACCTTGCGGGCGTCTTTGATACCCCGGTAGCGGTCGTCCAGTCCATAGATGGTGGTGTTGTACTGATCGTGGGATCGCAGCGTCTGCAGCTGCAGCCGCCCTTCCGGGACCTTCGGCCAGGTCATCTCGTTGAGCGTCATTTCTGCCTTACCGCTTGCAGTGGCGAAGGTGCGGGTATCCCGAGGTGGGTTCGGCAGCACAAAACCGTTCTTCGTCCGAACCCGGGTGTTGAAATCGTTGAAGCCCGGTACCACAGCTGCAATATGGTCTCGAATGACGTCGTAGTCCTCTTGCATCGCCGTCCAGTCGACCGGATGTGCCTCGCCCAGCACAGCTTTGGCCAAGCGGCAGACGATCACCGGCTCGGCCAACAAACAATCTGAAACCGGGGTCAGTCGGCCGCGCGAGGAATGAACTGCCGACATCGAATCCTCGACGGTGACAAACTGGGCGCCGGATCGGTGTTGATCGTCCTTATCGCTGCGGCCCAGCGTCGGTAGGATCAGTGCGGTCCGGCCGTGCACCACATGCGAGCGATTCAGCTTGGTGGAGATCTGGGTGGTCAGTCCTACCGTCCGCATTGCTGCCTCGGTGGCCTCGGTGTCCGGTGTTGCGGAGACGAAGTTGCCGCCCATCGCCAGGAATACGTCGATCTTCCCGTCGCGCATGGCGCGCAGTGTGTCCACCGTGTCGTAGCCGTGTTTGCGAGGTGATTCAATTCCGAATTCAGCATCCAAGGAGTCAAGAAAGCTGTCCGGGGCCTTCTCCCAGATACCCATGGTGCGGTCACCCTGCACATTGGAGTGGCCACGGACCGGGCATACGCCGGAACCGGTTTTGCCGAACATGCCGCGAAGCAGCAGCAAGTTCACCACCTCGCGCAGCGTCGGCACCGAGTGCTTGTGCTGGGTCAGGCCCATCGCCCAACAGACGATGATGGACTTTGCCGAACTCATCCGTCGTCCGAGTTCCTCGATGTCCTTGCGGCTCAGACCCGTGGCCTCGTGGACATCATCCCAGTTCAATTCGGTGGCGTCGGCAGCATATTCGGCAAAGCCGTTGACCTGGGCGGCAAGGAACTCTTGATCCAAAACCGTTCCGGGAGAAGCTTTCTCGGCCTGCAGGATCAGGTGACCCAAGGCCTTGAACAGCGCCAGATCGCCACCGACCTTGATCTGCAGGAAATCATCGGCCAGCTTGGCGCCCTTGCCGATGACGCCGGCGACCGTTTGCGGGTCGCGGAAGTTGAACAGGCCCGCCTCCGGCAGTGGGTTGACGGCAACGATATGACCGCCGTTTGCCTTCGTCTCGGTCAAGGCCGTGAGCATCCGGGGATGGTTGGTACCAGGATTTTGACCGACGACCAGCACCAGATCCGCATGGTGCAGATCGTTGAGGCTGACCGAGCCCTTGCCGATCCCAATGGTTTCACTCAGCGCCGATCCGGAGGACTCATGACACATATTGGAGCAGTCCGGCAGGTTGTTGGTGCCATAGGAACGGGCAAAAAGTTGGTAGAGGAAGGCGGCCTCGTTGGAAGTCCGGCCGGATGTGTAGAACGCGGCCCGATCGGGGGAGCTCTGCTTCAAGTGCTCGGCGACCAGGCAGAACGCGTCATCCCAGGAGATCGGCGAGTAGTGCGTATCTCCCTCGCGCAGCACCATCGGGTGCGCCAGTCGACCCTGCTGCCCCAACCAGTAGTCAGTTTTGGTGCCCAACTCGGCGATGGAATGTTCGGCGAAAAACTCCGGGGTGACGGTGCGCAGCGTCGCCTCCTCGGCGACCGCCTTGGCGCCGTTTTCACAGAACTCGGCCGGTCGCCGTGAACCTTCGGGGTCGGGCCAGGCGCAACCGGGGCAGTCGAACCCACCGCGGTGATTGAGCCGCAGGAGGGAGCGCGCCGTGCGCGCAATACCGGCTTCGGCCACACCGCGCTCCAACGCCACCGTGACGGCCTTGATGCCGGCAACGTGGTGTTGGACCTTGCCGACCACCAGATCGGCTTCGTTGATGTCTGCCTCAGGTGCTTTGCGTGCCATATTCCCCATCTTTCACTCTCGCGAGTGGTCAGTGCCACTGCGCTCACCCAGGTTAGCGCTCGCCGCGAGGCGGTTGTGATCAAATGAAGCCCGCTGCAGTGGCACCATGGACGGGTGACCGTGTACCGCGATACCGCTGTTGTGCTCCGAGTGGGCAAACTTGGTGAGGCCGATCGCATCGTCACCCTGCTGACCAGGCATACCGGTCGGGTGCGCGCCGTGGCCAAAGGGGTACGCCGGACGAAAAGCAAATTCGGCGCCAGATTGGAACCGTTCAGTCACGTCGATGTTCAGCTTTATGCCGGGCGGAGTCTGGACATCGTCACCCAGGCAGAGTCTCTGGACGCATTTGGCGCCAAACTCATCGCTGACTACGGCAAGTACACCACTGCAACAGCGATCGTCGAGACCAGCGAACGGCTTACCGCCGAGGAGCGTGAACCCAGTCTGAAGCTGTATCTATTGCTGGTGTCCGCGCTGCGCGCGCTCTCGGAGACCGACCGGGATCCGTCGCTGATCCTGGATGCTTTTCTACTGCGCGCGATGAGTCTGGCGGGTTGGGCGCCGGCGCTGTCCGATTGTGCGCGCTGCGGTACGCCCGGACCACACGCCGCATTTCATGTCGCCTCCGGTGGCGTCCTTTGTGCAAACTGCCGATCAGGAGCGGTGATGAGGCCGGCTCCCGGGTCGGTGATCCTGATGCAGGCACTGGCCATTGGAGACTGGGCGACGGCAGAAGCGGGTGAGAACTCCCATCGACGGGAGGCCTCCGGTCTGGTGGCCGCGTTGTTGCAATGGCATTTGGAACGTGGACTTCGTTCGTTGCCACTGGTGGAACGCAATACTCCGGCGCAGTTGCCGGACCAGATACGAGAGCCGGCGATGCGGCCCGACTTTGAACAGGAACTCACGGTGCAACTTGATCTGACCGCACTCTCGGCAGAGCTGGACAAGCCGGAAAAGTCGGTGACACTGCCATGACCGGAGCCGCTGCCGGCCGGCCTACGCCCCACCCCTCAGGTGCAACGCCGCCGGACATTCCTGCCGAGTTTGTCCCCCACCATGTGGCGCTGGTGATGGATGGCAACGGGCGCTGGGCCAAAGCCCGCGGGCTACCTCGCACCGACGGGCACAAGATGGGCGAGACCGCGTTATTTGACGTTGTCGAGGGCTGCATCGAGCTCGGGGTGAAACACCTCTCGGCATACGCTTTCTCCACCGAGAACTGGAAGCGCTCGCCCGATGAGGTGAAGTTTTTGATGGGGTTCAACCGAGATGTGATCCGGCGCCGTCGAGATAGCATGCACGCACTCGGGGTCCGGGTGCGTTGGGCCGGACGCCGTCCCCGGCTCTGGCGCAGCGTGATCAACGAATTGGAGGCGGCCGAGGAATTGACCGCAGGCAACTCGGTGATGACATTGACGATGTGCGTCAATTATGGTGGGCGGGCCGAGATCGCTGATGCGGCCAAGTCAATTGCCCAGGAAGCTGCTGCCGGCCGGCTCAACCCCAATAAGGTCGACGAAGCAATGCTGGCCCGCTACCTGGACGAGCCGACCATGCCGGACGTCGACCTGTTCGTTCGATCCAGCGGTGAGCAGCGCACCAGTAACTTCCCGTTGTGGCAGTCGGCCTACGCCGAACTCGTTTTCCTGGACACGTTGTTCCCGGATTTCGACCGCCGGGATCTGTGGCGGGCCTGTCAGATCTACGCCGAACGCGACCGTCGGTTCGGGGGCGCCAAGCCGTGACCCTGGATAGCCAACTCCCGGCCGCGAAGGAGCGCTACCGCCCCGGCTCGCTGGAGATCTTCGGCGTCATCCTGCTACTGGCCATCTTGTTTCGCGGGCCGCTCAAGGATCTGCTCAGCCAGGGCGCCATGCAGACATGGTCCACCGTGTTCATCGCGGTCTGCGTCCAGGCCACCCCGTTTCTGGTGCTCGGGGTCATCGTGTCCGGTGCCATCGCCGCGTTTGTGCCATCACGGGTGTTTGCCACACTGCTGCCGGATTCACCGGCGTTGGCGGTACCCATTGCCGGAGTCTGCGGTATTGCGCTGCCCGGCTGTGAGTGCGGATCGGTACCTATCGCCAATCGGTTGATGGAACGCGGCGTCCGCACCAGTGCAGCTCTGGCCTTCCTGCTGTCGGCACCGGCGATCAATCCGATTGTGCTGGTGGCCACCGCGGTGGCCTTTCAGAACGAACCGCGGATGGTGTGGGCAAGGCTTGTGGCCGGACTGCTGACCGCGATTTTTGTCGGCTGGATCTGGGAGCGGATCGGTCGACCGGAGTGGATGAAACCCCGCTTGCCGCAACGCGATGAGGACGGCTCCTCGAAGGGACGGGTGTTCCTGTCCACCGTTTCCGGCGATTTTGCCCAGGTGGCGGGCTTCCTGGTGGTCGGCGCGGCGGCAGCTGCCACCTTCAATGTGCTGATCCCGGCTGGGTTCATGCAGCACGTTGGGTCCTCCATCGTGCTGTCGGTACTTCTGATGGCGTGCTTGGCCTTCATCCTGGCGCTGTGCTCGGAAGCCGACGCCTTTGTCGCCGCCGCGTTCACCACCATCCCGTTCATCGGAAAGTTAGTTTTTTTGACCGTTGGTCCCACTGTTGACGTGAAGCTGATGGCCCTGCAGGCCGGCACTTTCGGTCGCCGGTTTGCCATTCGATTTGCGCCGTTGACCTTTGTGGTCGCGCTGGTGACCGGTGTGGGCGTGGGTTTGCTGTTCTTCGGAGGCCAACTGTGAACGAGGGAACCCGATGAACAAGGAAACGCAGTCCATCCTTACCACCATGCTCGGCGGGTTGCTGATCTCGATCACGTTCTCCGGGCTGTTCACCTCCTATGTCAAACCCGGCTTCAAACCGATGCTGCTGATTGCCGGTGCAATTCTGGTGGTGGTCGGGGTGGTCTCGCTGGTGTTGACCGTGCGCGACGAGGTACGGGCGGCAAAAGCAGCGGAGGCCGTCGCCGATGCCCCTCAGGATGGCACCCTGAATCACGGACATGATGCGCACGGCCACGATCACAGCCAGTCCAAGGCGCCGTGGCTGATGATGCTGCCGGTTCTGGTCCTGCTGTTGGTGGCGCCGCCGGCGCTGGGCGCTGACTCCGTTGATCGGGCCACCGTGTGCAGCCCTGATAATGGCGGGGACGGTCAGACCTATGCCAGTCGTCGCACAGATCCGTC
>JBBSRY010000175.1:0-5702 GCA_038242595.1 Mycobacteriales bacterium | reverse complement strand
GGTGTCGGTGATGGTACGAGGTTAAAGCCCAGGTAATCTTCGACCCTCGCGGTCACCGAATTGCAGTATCCCACCCAGCAGGTCAGATGAAGTGCGTGCGAGCAGGAGTGGATCGCCGGCGTCAAAGATCACGCCGAGCACCTGTCTCGACCCGACCGGCGACGGGGTCTTGCCCAGCGACGCGGTTAGGACGCGATCAGACTCATTTCCAGAGCTGACCCATCCGGGGTGTTCCGGACGTGCAGACGACTGGGAATTCGCTGACGAAGCTCGTCCACGTGTGAAATAACGCCAATTACCCGACCTTCCCCGCGGAGCGAATCCAGTGTCTCCATCACCAGATCCAAGCTGTCAGCATCCAAGGTGCCGAAACCCTCGTCGATGAACATGGTGTTGAGCAGTCCGCCGCCGGACTCAGCTGCCACCACATCGGCCAATCCCAGGGCCAACGACAGCGAGGCCAGGAACGACTCACCACCGGACAACGTTTTTGCGGGCCGTGTTTTACCGGAGTATTCGTCCAGGATGTCCAGACCCAGGCCACCGCTACGCCCACGAGACTCTTTGGCCGTGTTGTGCACGAAACTGTAGCGTCCGCTGGTCATCAACCGAAGCCTGGCGTTGGCCGCAACGGCAACCTCCTGCAACCAGGAGGCAAGAACATAGGTGCGCAACGACATACTGCGCCGATTCGCGCCCTTACCCAGCACTACGTCGGTCATTGCACTGAGTTCGGCGTCACGTTCCAATGCCGGCTTCATGCCACGCCAGGCAGAGGTGAGCTTGCGGGCCAACTCCCCCACCTGTCGGGCTTGGTCGTACGCCAACCGGGCAGCGGCAAAAGCCTCGGTGGCAGCTGTCTCGGCAACCTGCGTCAGGCTCCCGGCTCGACTGAATTCCTCCTGCAGAGCAGTAATTTTGGCCTCCGGATCAATTTTGGTAGTGGCGACCGGCTTGCTGTTGAGGAAGTCCACACTGAAAAGTGAATCGCCATCGGGTGTTTCACCAAAAAAGTCGTCACCGAACAGCTCGTCTGCAATGGCAACCAGTTCCGGGTCGGCCAACTGGGCGTTGATGGCAATTTCGGTGTCTTCGGCTGTTCGCAGTGTCTTAGCGATCTCCAGCGAGTCGATCCTGGAAGCTGATCTGGCCGACTCCAGATCGGCGAAACCGCAGCTCCAGATCTGCAAATCCAGTTCGGCCGCAGTCTCGTGGGCCACCGCGCTCGACCGCACCAACCTATCGGTGGTGGTAGCGAAATCATCAAGTTGATCGGCCACCCTCAGCAGGTGCGTTCGATGGGCAGCGACGTCAGCATGGCCGGCCCGACCGGCATCAAGACTGTCAGCGCGCCGGCCAGTGGTGAGCAGCAGACGCTTCTGATCGTTGTGGGCAACTGAGGAAACGCTGCTCCAGTGAGTCGATAGCTCCGCCAACTCCGACGCCTTCGCCCGCGCAGTGGCCAGCGCTGCCACTGCTGCCGCCAGCGATCGCTCGGCTGCGCTGGCCCGGTCCACCTCCGCTTTGGCAGTTGTCCTGAGCTGTTCCCACTCCTGAGGTGAATTTGTCCCCAAGCGCTCGGACAGGATCGCGACCGCTGATTCGGCATCGGCGCGCGCGGCAACGGCACGCTCTCGTCTTTTTGCTGCGGCGTTCTCCGCCCGCTGCGCAACCTGGACCTGCTCCGCGGTAACCGCGATGCCGAAATTCTGGGCGGGATTCGGATGTTCCACGGAGCCACAGACCGGACAATCGTGTCCGGCCTCCAAACCATGGGCCAGCTCGGCGGCCATTCCGTCGATCCGCTGGGCAGTGAGTTCCAGCCGCAGGGTGCTGGCCGCCTGCGCGAGATCAGTTGCTTGCTGGGCGCCGTCGATAGCCGCCGAACTGGCCCGCTGCAGAGCCGGTAGCCGTTTGGCGTCCGACAACATCATGATGGCCCGATCCAGCCGCTCCTTCGCGCCCGTCAAAGTGGCCACCAGGAGCTGTAGTTCCGCAAGCGCAGACTCCAGTTCCTGCAAACGTTCTGGAAGGAATTCGGATTCTTCGGCAATTTTTGCCAGGACCACGTCCGATTCCAGCAGCCGTTTTTGGGCTTTGGCAAGTTCGGTCAACTCGGTGTGCTGAAGTTGTGAATCCTGAATCAGGCTCTGCAGGTTGCCGGCGCGGTCTCGCACGGTCGAAACAACGGACTTGAGGTAGGCGACAAGTTCCACACCGGAATCAATGTCGACTTCTAGCCGCTGGAAGTCCAGCAGACCTGCATCACCGGAACCCAACTGATCCTTGAGTCGGCGCAGACTGTGTTCGTGGGCAATGCGGGCCGCCTTCTCGGCCACCTGAGCATCTTGATTTGACCGGTCAGCTGTCATTACCGGTACGACGCGGGTAGCTCGATCCAAATCGGTCGTCCACACCTGCCGCTGCTCGGCCTGGGCCTGGAGGGCAGCCAGATCCGTCCGCAACCGATTGACCTTCGTCGCTGCAATCAGCTTTGCCTGCAACGCTTCTCGTGAGTGCGAGGCCAGGACCACCTGTTCTCTCGCCGATTTCTCGGCGGCAGACTTTTCGGCAGACTTGTCGGCACTGGAATCACGCAAGGCCCGCAACCAGGTCTCGGTAGCTTCTTCCGGCGGTTCGGTGCCGGCGGCCTGCGCGATGCGAGCCGAGAGCGAGGTCACCACCGTTTGCTGTTCGCGTAATGCCGCTCCGCTTGTTCTACGGGCTTCTTGGAACCAGGATTCGATGCTGGAGAATCGGCTGGTATTGAACAACTGCTCCAGCAACTGCTCTCGTTTGTCGGTCTCCGCACGAAGGAAGCGAGCGAAGTCACCCTGGGGCAGTAGCACCACCTGAAAGAACTGGTTGGCAGTCATTCCCAGCAGTTCGGTGACGACATCGGCAATTTCGTCGATGCGATGCAGACCACCGGGGGTGGTGCCGGGTGGGACCTCGCCCAACCAGAGCAAAGTCGCGGTCGGTTGGGCGAGGGTCATCCCGAGACCTCGAGATTTTTCTCGCTCGTACTTCGGCGTCCGACTGAGCTGAAGCCGATGTCGGCCGATGGTCAACTCCAGCGTGACTCTGGTTTCGGTCCGAGGGTGGGCACGATCGCAGCGCAGTCGGCCCGCTTCCTGCCGTGCTCCCGGAACTGTCCCGAAGAGGGCAAAGGCCACCGCATCCAGCAAAGTTGTTTTACCGCTACCGGTGTCGCCGTGTAGAAGAAAGAGTCCGTCAGCACCCAGCTGATCGAAATCTACCGCAACGGCTTCCGGATACGGGCCGAAAGCCGTGAGCTCCAGACGATGAAGTTTCACTGGGACGCCTCCGTGATCCGAAGTTCGGTCAAGGCTTGGGTGATCAGGTCGCGTTCGGTGATGGTCAACACCGAACCGCGGCAATCTGAGATAAAAGCTTCGATCAGATCCGTGTCGGGTACCCCTCTACGGGAAACAGCGAAGTCGGTTGCAGCCGAAGGGGTGTGAGCCGGTAACCACTCCATCCGGACGGTATGGGGAAACTTCTCTCGAAGCCGCCGCATGGGATCCAGCGGGCGAACGGCATCTGTCAGTTCAACTGTCAGGTAGTGCTCGACCATCTCATCATTTGCGGTCAACACTTCAGCGAGCCCGCCCCGCAGGATCGCCAGTGGTCGAACGACTGGCAGATCAATGGCCTCGACATTGGCAAGACCGGTGGAATCAACATCCACCAGCCACACGCCTTTGCGATGACCGGACTCGGAAAATGAATACGGGAGCGGGGAACCGGAGTAGCGCTTGGCCTCATCCACTCGCTGCCGACCGTGCAGATGTCCCAGGGCCACATAGTCGATCCCGTCAAAAATTTGCGCCGGGACCGTCCCCACGGTCCCTACCTTGAATCCACCGGGTCCCACGGATACACCGGATACACCGGCCGAATCGGTGGTCCCGCACGGATCGGCAACACCGTCGGAAAGGTGTGGTTGGGCCGGTAAGACTGGGGGGACCGATGGAGTGCGAACATCGATCGGTCGTTCCGAATCGCTGCTCTTGCCGCCGATGACAAAGGCATGGGCCATCACCACTGACCTGGTGCCCATTGGCCGACCGGCGAGGTCCTGCTCAATGCGTCGCATGGCTTCGGCCAGTACACCGCCGTGTCCCTGGCCCTTGGGAAGGTGCATGAGGTGGCCGGCGATGTCCGGCTCCAGGTAGGGGATGGCATATACGGCCACTTCTCCCGACTCATCCGAGAGCAAAATTGGATCGTCCAATTCAGCGATCTGGGTGCGGATATGCAGCCCACCGGAGGCCAGGAATCCAGCAAACACCCCTAGCCGGGGAGCCGAGTCGTGATTACCGGAGGAGATGATGATTTCGGCTCCGGCTTTCCTGATCCTGGCCAACGCCCGGTTGGCCAACTGGACCGAATCAGCCGAGGGAATCGCGCGGTCGTACAGATCTCCGCAGACGAGCACCACATCGACTTCACGATCACGGACCAGATCGGCGATGACGCCGAGGATTTCCTCCTGATCCGCCAGCAGGCTATGACCGTGGAAGGTGCGGCCAATATGCCAATCGGAGGTATGGAGGAATCGCATAACAAAACCGTAGAGGCAACCACCGACATTCTGGGGTTGGCCTCGCCGCACGGTCGGTCACCAGTGCTGATTGCGCTGGTCAGCACTGCTCCCACACTCGGTATTGCGCGACCGCCTGTCAGGCTGCGCCGACCACCACGATGCGGAATCCTGAACCGACCGGGGCCAGTTCAACAGTCCGGGTATCTGAGCCGCGCTCAGCGGTCCGGGCAACTATTGCTCCCGACTCATCCCTGATGACAGATGCAGGCATGGTGTCGGTCACCTGAATGACAATTCCCGGCAGGTCGAGTCGGCTCACCTGCTGGATCTGATGTTCGACTCCATCGACCCGCAGTCCCTGCCTCTGCAGGCTCGTGATTCGGTCGGCATCAACTCGCAGGGCAATGGAATCAGCGAGGTAAACCTGTTGCAGCGCTTCGATATCGCCGGCTGCAAAGGCTGCCGAACGAAGCCGATCAAGGTCAGTGATCACCTGCCGCCAGTGGGCGTCCTCGCCCTCGATGGCGCCAGAAGTGGAGGCGACCACCGCAACGGTGCCGGATGTTTGACTGCCCTGCGTATGCGCTGCGGTCGCCGTTGAAGGCAAAGTCGGCGGGGGGTTGCTCACGGTCTCGGAGGCGCCGGGGACTGTCAGCGGCTGGGATTCGGCACTTTGCGCCCACCAAAGACCGCCGGCGACGGCTCCGGTCAGCGAAATGGCAACCGCCAGCGGGATCACAATGAATCGAATCCAGATACGCCGGTTCGTCATGATGGTTCGCAGGCCCGACCGTGGCGGTTCAACTGCCTGTGCAGTCGGTGGCCGTAGGCGAAGTTGGGTGCGGGCACCGGAGCGATCAGCACCGCCGGAGAATGTTGGTCCGGTCGGACTTTGGATGGCGGCCGAGTCGTCCTGTCCCTGGGTGTTGACGTCCTGGGTTGAACGCGGGAAATCGAGCATCATCAGCGGATCGTCGGGGTCCGGCTCGCCGGGGTCCGGATCGCCGGGGTCCGGATCGCCTTCGTGAGGCATGACGTCGGTCCGGCTGTGGTCTCGACCAATCTGCGGCCCGGCATCAGCAGTGGAGTGACGACCAGAGGTGCCGTTGCCATCCGGGCTCGGCAGGCCCGT
>JBBSRY010000174.1:0-5716 GCA_038242595.1 Mycobacteriales bacterium | reverse complement strand
CTTCGTCAAATGACCACCAAAATTCGCCGGGCGAAGACGGTTCGAGCAACCGCGATCGTAATAACCGCCGTAACCGGCGTAATCGTCGTGACCGGAACGACAATTCCGATCTCCCGACGGTTGATAGTTCAGTGGCCGCCGTCCTGGACGGTGTGCAACCCGGTGATGCCAACCGCGACACAAACCGAGATGGCAACCGCGACGCCAACCTCAACGGCAATAGCCGCTACAACTCGCAGGGCAACACCCAGACCCGTGACGGTCAGCAGCGTGACGGCCAGCAGCGTGACGGCCAACGGGATAACCAGCGCAATCCACGGAATCAGCAGAACCGCGACCAGAACCGTGACCAGAATCGTGATCAGGGGCGTGGCCAGAATGACGCGCAGGGCGATGACGAATTCGATGAGAACGGTCGCCGTCGCGGCCGCCGCTTCCGTGACCGCAACCGCCGTGGACGCGATCGATTTGCCGAGACACCCGGTGACGTCGAGATCCGCGATGACGATGTTTTGTTGCCGGTTGCCGGTATTTTGGACGTGTTGGATTCGTATGCCTTCATCCGCACCTCTGGCTACCTGACCGGCTCGAATGATGTTTACGTGTCGTTGTCGCAGGTTCGCAAGAATGGTTTGCGTCGTGGTGATGCGGTGACCGGTGCGGTGCGGGCGCCTCGCGAGGGCGAGGCGGCGCGGCAGAAGTTCAACGCGTTGGTCCGGTTGGACACGGTGAACGGGTTGGATCCGGAGACGGCCAAGTCCCGTCCGGAGTTCACCAAGCTGACCCCGCTGTACCCGAATGAGCGGCTGCGGTTAGAAACCGAGGCGAGCATTCTGACCACCAGGGTGATCGACCTGGTGATGCCGGTCGGTAAAGGCCAACGCGCCCTGATCGTCTCCCCACCCAAAGCCGGTAAGACCTCAGTGTTGCAGGCCATCGCCAACGCGATCGCGATCAACAACCCAGAGTGCCACCTGATGGTGGTGTTGGTGGATGAACGACCCGAAGAAGTCACCGATATGCAACGCTCGGTGCGCGGTGAGGTCATCGCCTCCACCTTCGACCGACCGCCCTCAGATCACACCCAGTTGGCCGAACTGGCCATCGAGCGAGCCAAACGACTGGTCGAAATGGGCAAGGACGTGGTTGTCCTGCTCGATTCCATCACCCGCCTGGGCCGGGCCTACAACTTGGCCGCCCCCGCCTCCGGGCGGATCCTGTCCGGTGGTGTCGATTCCACCGCGCTGTTCCCCCCGAAGCGGTTCCTGGGCGCGGCCCGCAACATCGAAAACGGTGGATCGTTGACCATTTTCGCCTCCGCGCTGGTCGAAACCGGCTCCGCCGGTGACACCGTCATCTTCGAAGAGTTCAAAGGCACCGGCAACGCCGAACTCAAACTCGACCGCCGCATCGCCGACAAACGAGTGTTCCCGGCCATCGACATCGACCAGTCCTCCACCCGCAAAGAAGACCTCCTGCTGTCCCCGGAAGAACTGGCCATCGTTCACAAACTCCGCCGCGTCCTGTCCGCGCTGGACTCCCAACAATCTCTGGATCTCGTCCTTGATCGCCTGCGCAAGACCCGGAGCAATGTCGAATTCTTGATGCAGGTGGCTCAAACCACCCCTGGTGCCAACTCGGACTGATAGCTCAACGTACAAGGTCGACGAATACAGTGCACGTCATGAACCTCTCGTTGGCATTAGACGTGCTGGAGCGCGCGAATTACGTCAAGGTGGTGACCTTCCGCAAGGACGGCACCCCAGTACCAACACCGGTGTGGGCGATCCGGGAGGGCAATGAGATCCAGGTGTGGACCAATCCGGCAGCCGGCAAGGTCAAACGAATCCGGCGTAATTCCCAGGTTCAACTGGCTCCTTGCGGGCCTCGCGGCGAGGATCGTGGGCACCTGATCGAGGCCACGGCGCGCATCATGAGCGAGGCTGAAACATCTGCGCTGCTCGAGGGTTTGGTGCAGAAGTACGGTTGGCAGGCCAGGATGACCCAATTGCCCAACGTGATCGCGGGAGTGTTGGGATTGAAACAACATCCGGTGGGCGGTATCGCTATCACCCTGACTTGAGTCGCCGGGGAATGATTTCGCACCAGCTGTGGTTTAGGCCTATTGGGTGTGCATCTGGCACACTGGAGTACTCATAGATCCGGTTCCGGTTCCCGACTGCGCAAGATTGCGTGGACGACCCGGCGACCACAAGGAAGAGGAATCATCATGAAGGCCGGGATTCACCCCGAATACCACGAAACCGCCGTCACCTGCGGTTGTGGAAACTCATTCACCACCCGTTCGACTGCACCCGGTGGTTCCATCACCGCGGAAGTTTGTTCGAACTGCCACCCGTTCTACACCGGTAAGCAGAAGATTCTGGACACCGGTGGCCGTGTTGCGCGGTTCGAGGCTCGCTACGGCAAGCGCTCCCGCTAGCTTTTCTGCAGCGCCCGCCCCAACCCATCGTGGTTGGGACGGGCGCTGTTGTGTTTCCTACCTACCTGCGTGACAGAGGAAAAAAATATGACGATGCCAGACAGGCCGGCTGCGGAGCTGATCCGGGAGTATGCCGAGCTGGAGCATCGATTGGCTGATCCAGCCATCCACACTGATCAGGGGTTGGCCCGAAAACTGGGCCGCCGCTATGCCGAACTTGCGCCGATCGTCCGTTCGGCCAACGATCTCGAGGCCGCCAAAGGCGATCTGGCCACCGCACTGGAATTCGCGCCCGAGGATTCCTCGTTCGCCGCCGAGGCCGAAACCCTGAAACCACAGGTCCTCAAATTAGAGGAAGAGCTGTCGGAACTACTTGCTCCCCGAGACCCGGATGACGCCAAAGATGTCATCGTCGAGGTCAAGGCCGGGGAGGGCGGCGATGAGTCTGCTCTGTTCGCCGGGGATCTGCTGCGGATGTATCTGCGGTACGCCGAACGTCGCGGTTGGAAGACCGAGGTGCTCTCGGCCAGCGAATCCGATCTCGGTGGTTACAAAGACGTGACGGTGGCAGTGAAAGCCAAAGGAAATCCGGCGCCGGCCGATGGAGTGTGGGCCAGACTCAAATACGAGGGCGGCGTACATCGGGTGCAGCGTGTACCGGTCACCGAATCGCAGGGGCGGATCCACACTTCCGCGGCCGGCGTCTTTGTCGCCCCCGAAGCCGAAGATGTTGACGTCACCATCGACAACAACGATCTCCGCATTGATGTATTTCGCTCGTCCGGTCCCGGTGGCCAATCGGTGAACACCACGGACTCGGCCGTTCGGATCACCCATATCCCGACCGGAATTGTAGTGTCCTGCCAGAACGAGAAGTCGCAGCTGCAGAACAAGGAACAGGCAATGCGGATTCTTCGTTCCCGGTTCCTGGTGGCCGCTCGGGAGGAAGCCGATGCCGCAGCCGCTGACGCGCGCCGCTCCCAGGTTCGGACCGTCGACCGTTCAGAACGGGTGCGCACCTACAATTTCCCGGAGAACCGTATTGCGGATCACCGGGTTGGCTACAAGGCCTACAACCTGGACGCCGTCCTGGGTGGAGACCTGGATGCCGTGCTGGATGCCCTGGAGAATGCCGACCGCGCCGAACGCCTAGCAGGGACGAGCTGAGAATGGCCAGAGAATCCCTCCGGGTGGCAGTGATGGCCGCCACCCAACTGTTGACCGACGCCGGGGTGCCCTCACCCAAGGTGGATGCCGAGCTCCTGGCGGCCCATCTGCTGGGCGTGGAGCGCACCAGGCTCGGTCTGACCCCGTTGGTGGAAGGGGACTGGGTCGAGCAGTATCGACAGTTGATTTCCCAACGCGCGCAACGTATTCCCCTGCAGCACCTGACGGGTGAGGCCCATCTGGGTTCGATCACCCTGCAGGTTGGACCGGGGGTTTTCATTCCTCGACCGGAAACCGAAGTGCTGCTGGCCTGGGCCCTGGATGCGATCGGTGACCTCAAATCGCCGACCGTGGTGGATCTGTGCTCGGGCAGTGGGGCGATTGCGCTGGCAATTTCCGCCGCCCGGCCGGACGCCACCGTCTATGCTGTGGAGCGCGCACCAGGTGCATTGGCCTGGGCCCGTCGTAACGCCGATCTGCACGTCGCGGCAGGTAATACTGCCATTCACATTCGGGGTGGCGACTTCACCGATCAACGACTGCTGGCCGATCTGGATGGCGTTGCCGACCTGGTCACCGCAAATCCGCCGTATGTCCCGGAAGGCACCGTGGTGGACCCGGAGGTGGGTGATCACGACCCGCACGAAGCAGTTTTTGCCGGTGTCGACGGGCTTGGCGCTATCAAGCCGATGATCACCGTGGCCGCCGGCCTACTCAAACCGGGCGGGTATTTGGCCATCGAACACGATGACACTCACGGCCATTCGGTGCCGGCCCTGTTGACCGCCCGCCGGGTGCTGGCCGATGTGCAGGATCACGTTGACCTG
The DNA here is from genome assembly GCA_038242595.1 of Mycobacteriales bacterium. GTDB lineage: Bacteria > Actinomycetota > Actinomycetes > Mycobacteriales > Nakamurellaceae > Nakamurella. The sequence goes on along the minus strand of JBBSRY010000174.1, from coordinate 1,279 downwards.
GTCGGACGGCCGCGATTCGTTACCGCGCAACGCATCCGCATTCAGCACTAGATTTCTGGCTCGAAAAGAAGAGGAACAAACGTTGTGACTGTTTTCGACTGCCTTGACCCGGTCACCCGACGGGATGGGCTCGATGCCGCGGTGACCGCGGCGCGCGGCGGGCGGCTGGTGGTGCTTCCCACCGACACCGTTTACGGTCTCGGCGCCGACGCATTCAGCCCGCAGGCGGTGCGGGATCTATTGGCCGCCAAGGGACGTGGACCGGATATGCCGGTACCGGTGCTGGTGGGCTCTTGGGCGACCCTGGACGGGCTGGTGATGGCGGTCTCGCCGACAGCGCGCCAATTGATCGAGGCCTTCTGGCCGGGTGGGCTTTCGTTGATCGTGGAGCACGCCCCGTCACTGTCCTGGAATCTGGGAGATACCCGCAATACCGTCATGGTTCGGATGCCGCTGCAACCGGTCGCCCTGGAGCTGCTGCGCGCTGTTGGCCCGATGGCGGTTTCCAGCGCCAACATCAGCGGCTCACCAGCGGCGACCACCGCGGCGCAGGCGCAGGCGCAGCTCGGTGACGCAGTCGGGGTGTACCTGGACGGGGGACCGGCCACCATCGGGATCGCCTCGACAATCGTAGATCTCACCGGCGAGGTGCCGATCATCCGCCGTGAGGGGGCAGTCAGTCTGGAACGGCTTCGCGAAGTGGCGCCGGAAGTTGCACTGCCCACCGATTAGTGGAGCTCCCGAACTCGGGCCACCAGGTTCGGAGATAGTCGGTTAAACTTTCCGGCTACCCTGGGTCGGTGACGTCTGCGATTCCGATGCGAGAATATGCGCTGGTTTTCGCCACCGCCGTTGCCGTCACTTTCGTGATTACCGGCATCGTGCGCATCTTTGCGCGCAAGATCGGCGCGGTGACACCGATCCGGGACCGCGACGTGCACTCGGTGCCCACCCCTCGACTCGGTGGGGTGGCGGTCTATCTCGGAGTGGCAGCCGCCCTGCTGATGGCCTTTAATTTGCCCGCGCTGTCAGGAGCATTCGAAAACTCGACCGAAATTCTCGGCGTCTTGGTGGCCGGCGGCGTCATTTGCTTGGTCGGAGTGTTGGACGACCGCTTTGACCTGGACGCCATCACCAAACTGGCAGGTCAGGTACTGGCAGCCGGTCTGTTGGTGTTATTCGGTGTGCAGTGGCTGATTTTCTCGCTTCCGACCTCGGGGCCGGATGGAGTAACCACTTTTGTCGTCGGGCGTCAGGAGCAGGTGATCATCACCGTCCT
>JBBSRY010000173.1:0-5734 GCA_038242595.1 Mycobacteriales bacterium | reverse complement strand
GCGGTCGTGCTGGCCCTGACCGTTGGCCTGCCGGATCCAGAAATGGTCCGGGCCAGGGTCGCCGATGCCGGGCCGGTCGGACCGATCCTCTTTGCCCTCTTCTACGCATTCGCCTGTCTATCGCCGCTTCCCAAAACAGTGTTCACCGTGCTTTCCGGAGCAGTCTTCGGGTTGACGCTGGGGTTGCCGGTGGTGATGGCCGGGGCTTTGCTCGGCGCGGTGATGGCGTTCTACCTGGCACGCTTCCTGGGCAAGGAAACCGTCCATCGACTGTTCGGGCGCCGTCTGGCCGCCTTCGACTCGTTACTCGCACGCCGTGGTTTTGTCGCCATCCTGCTCGCCCGGCTCATTCCGATCGTGCCCTTCACCGCGGTGAATTATCTGGCCGGTGTCACCACACTCCGAGTACGAGATCTGGCTGCCGGCACCGTCCTGGGAATCATTCCGGCGACCACTGCTTATGTCGCCATCGGGTCCTATGGCGCAGATCCGGGGTCCTGGCCATTCCTGGCTGCGATCGGGGGGTTGATCGTGTTGAGCGTGTTCGGCCTGGGGGCTGCGCACCTGCACCGTCGGCGAAATATCACCCGCACCGCTTCCCGCCCAGTCGGGTCTGACCCAGCGAACCTGGACCAAACCCCAATCGAACACTAACCAACAAATGCTCGTTGGAATAAGTTGACTTTTACCGGCCTGCGCCCCAAGATAATGAAGACCGCCCAGCAACCGCCGATCAGCACCTCAGAGGAAGGCCCCCGTGCTCGCACAAATGCGCCAGGCTCGCATCCTTGAAGAGGTTCATCGCAGTGGCGGGGTTCGGGTTTCAAACCTGACGGAAATTCTCGGCGTCTCCGATATGACGATCCGGCGCGATCTGGAAGTGATGGCTCGCAAGGGTCTGTTGGCCAAGGTGCACGGTGGCGCAACGGCAGTGGACACCGCATCGGCGGTCGAACCGGGATTCGAGGCAAAAAGCGGACGGGAAACTGCCGAGAAACAAGCGATTGCGGCGCGGGCAGCTTCTTTGGTCCGGCCCGGTATGGCCGTGGCCATCACCGCCGGAACCACCACTTGGACGCTCGCCACGCATTGGGCGGCGATTGCCAATCTGACCGTGGTGACCAAGTCCCTCAAGGTCGCCGAGGTCCTGTACGCCCAGGGGCGCAATGATCTGACGGTCGTGCTGACCGGCGGCATCCGGACGCCGTCCGACGGGCTGGTCGGACCGATTGCGGTGCATGCAATCCGCAGCCTGCACGTGGATATGGTGATCATGGGAGTCCATGGCATTGATGAGCGCGCCGGACTCACCACGCCGAACCTTCTCGAAGCCGAGACCAACCGGGCATTTGTCGACTCGGCACGTCGACTGGTGGTGATAGCGGACAACACCAAGTGGGGCATAGTTGGACTTTCGCAGATCGCTCCGCTGGAGGCGGTCACCACCCTGGTCACCGACGATCGCCTCGAACCGCATGCAGTGCAAGTCCTCCAAGAGAAAGTTGGCGAGGTAATCTGCGTGCCGCGCACCGATTCACCGCGGGTCAACACTTCCGTCACCCAGTCAACTCATCCGGCCGACAACGAAAGCTCCCGCTCATTTTGAATACCACCCCCGCCCTGGTTCCCGCCGAAGTTGTTCCCACCCGATTGGCAGACGGTCGGGAGCTTATTTACTTCAACGACACTATCGGCACACCAAGAATCCTCACCGACTCCCGGGATATCGCCCCGGTCGAGCCGGGATCGGTCGCTCGCTTCGACGCGCTCACCGGAGAATGGGTCGGCATTGCCGGCCACCGGCAGACCCGCACCTATCACCCACCGGCCAATCAGTGCCCACTGTGCCCGACAACACCCGAATTCGAAACCGAAATCCCCTCGCCAGATTACGATGTCACGGTATTTGAGAACCGGTTTCCGTCCTTCGCCCCGATGCACCATGGCGCCTTCGGCGGCGGCGTGGACCCCAGCGGCGAGGACGTCCTATTCGCTCAGATGCCGGGTCATGGCCGCTGCGAGGTCGTCTGCTTTACCTCCGACCACAATGCTCAGTTCTCGCAACTGAGCAAGGTACGAGTGGGAACTGTTATCCAGGCCTGGACCGAGCGCACCGAAGCACTGGCCAAAATCCCTGGACTTGAACAAGTTTTCTGTTTCGTCAATCAGGGCATCGAGATCGGTGTGACTCTGGCGCACCCGCACGGCCAGATCTACGGGTACCCCTTTGTCACGCCCAAGACGGCGGCGATGATCCGCAACGCGGCCGACTACCGCGACCGTACCGGCGGTAATCTCTTTGGTGACCTGCTGGCCGGTGAAATCGCTGCCGGTATCAGGATTGTCGCAGAGAATTTAGATTGGGTTGCCTTTGTCCCCTTTGCCGCCCGCTGGCCAGCGGAAGTGAGCATCTTTCCGCGTCGCAGGGTCCCGGATCTGCCGGCACTGACTGCCGACGAACGGTTGACCCTGGCCGATATTTATCTGGAAGTACTGCACCGCATGGAGGGGATTTTCCAGGACACGATGCCGGCCATCTCAGCCTGGCACCAGGCCCCGGTCCACGTGGGGCGCCAGGACTTTTGGCTGCATTTGCAGGTGATCTCCATCCGCCGGGCGGTGGGCAAGATCAAATATCTGGCCGGTAGCGAATCGGGCATGGGTGCCTTCATCAACGACATCACCCCCGAATCCACCGCGCAACGGTTACGGGAGGTGACGATATGAGGACTTTGGTTGTTGGTGGCGCCGGTTACATCGGGTCGGTGGTGACGCGCTTCCTCATCGAGGATGGCCATCAGGTGACGGTGCTGGATGACCTGTCCACCGGCCATGAAGATGCAGTACCGGCCGATATCGAATTCGTCCACGGCGATATCTGTTCTGCCGGCGATATTTTCGCCCGGGATTCCTTTGCTGCGGTGGTGCACCTGGCGGCCAAATCGCTGGTCGGGGAATCAGTGGAGAAACCGTCCAAATACTGGCATACCAATGTTGGTGGCAGTCGGGCGTTGCTCGATGCCATGACCAAGCACGGGGTACCCAGGCTGGTGTTCTCCTCCACCGCCGCGGTATACGGTGAGCCGGACCTGGTGCCGATCCGCGAAGACGCACCCACCAGGCCGACCAACACCTATGGCGCCACCAAATTGGCCGTCGACATGATGATTACCGGTGAATGTGCGGCAACCTCACTGGCGGCAGTGTCGTTACGATATTTTAATGTGGCCGGCGCGGCAAAGGGTGCCGGGGAACGCCACGGCATTGAAACCCACCTGATTCCCCTTGCCCTGGAAGCAGTCTCCGGTAAGCGGGACAAGCTGACGGTCTACGGCGATGATTGGCCGACCCCGGACGGCACCCCGCTGCGCGACTACGTGCATGTGGCCGATCTGGCTCGCGCTCACGTACTGGCGCTGGAAGCAGCCAGCCCCGGCGAGCATCTGATCTGCAACCTGGGTAACGGCAACGGATTCAGCGTCAAAGACGTCATCGCGGCCATTGAGACGGTCACCGGACTGACGATGCCCTATACGGTCGGCCCGCGACGCGCCGGCGACCCAGCCAGGTTGGTGGCCTCGGCGGAGCGCGCCGCCGAACGTCTTGGTTGGCGTCCGGAGCTGGATCTGACCACCATGGTTTCCGATGCCTGGGCATTTGCCCAACAGCGAGCACAGGCGTAGGCGGGCATCCTCGCCGGCGCTACCGCATGTCTGCTTCAACAGTTTCAGCGTTGCCCGCAATCAGCAGACCCATCTAGAACCACGGAGTACACGACTGTGACCACATCGCACCTGTTTACGCGGACTTTTCAGCAGGCACCGTCCGGCCTGTGGTCGGCACCCGGCCGCGTCAACCTGATCGGCGAGCACACCGACTACAACAACGGGCTGGTGATGCCATTCGCCATTGATGCCAGAGCACACGTGGCGATCAACCGTAGTGTCGGGCGACGGGTCAAAGTGGTTTCAGCCCAGCGCGATTCGGTAGTTCATGACTTTGGTCTGGACGAGCTCGAGCCCGGTGGGCCGGCCGCCCAGGGCTGGGCGGCCTATGTGTTCGGCGCGATTTGGGCGCTGCGGGAAGCGGGGTATCCGGTTGATGGACTGAATATTGCGATCGACTCCTCGGTTCCGGTTGGCGCCGGGCTTTCCTCGTCCGCAGCTTTGGAATGTGCTGTCACGCTGGGAGTTTCGCAACTGATGGGGGTCAGGCTCACGGCTCGCGAAGTCGCCGTCCTGGCTCAGTCGGCGGAAAATAACTTTGTTGGTGTGCCGTGTGGTCTGATGGACCAGATGGCCTCCAGCGCCTGCAAGGCCGGCAATGTGTTGTTTTTCGATGTTGATGCGCAGACCACCGAGCAGGTGCCGTTCAACCCCGGCGCCCATGGTTACGCGCTGCTGGTGGTCGATACTCACGTGCACCACCAGCTCGCCGACGGTGAGTACGGCAAGCGCCGCGCATCCTGCGAACAGGCAGCGGCAGAACTGGGTGTTGCCTCCTTGCGAGAGATCAGCATGGAAGGTCTGGAGGCGGCTCTGGAGCAACTATCCAGTGAGCTGCTGCGTAAGCGGACTCGACATATCGTCACCGAGAACAACCGGGTTGCCCAAGCTGTCGGATTACTCCGATCGCAGAACCTGGGCGGACTCGGCGATCTGATGGTCGCATCGCATGTTTCGCTGCGCGATGACTACGAGGTGTCGGACCCGGCACTGGATATCGCGGTGGATACTGCCATGTCAGCCGGGGCGATCGGGGCCCGGATGACCGGGGGTGGCTTCGGTGGCTCGGCCATCGCACTGGTCGAAGTTGACGCCGTTGATGCTGTCACCGGGGCGGTGGAAAGAGCATTCTCCGCCGCTGGTCTCGCCGCACCAACCATCCGGTCGGTGCATCCGAGCGAGGGCGCCCGCCGAGACGGCTGACCCCGCACCGCGCACCCGGGCTGGGCGGGCCGTGCGACTGGGTGGGGTGCGGCTCAGACCAGCTCGGCGGCGATCAGGTCCATCAGCAGTCCGTCGTGCCAGCCGGACCCATCTGCGTTTCGCTCATAGGCCCGCAGCACCCCCACCGCACGAAATCCGACGGCTTCGTAGCTGCTGATCGCCCGATGGTTGTCGGCAGCCGGATCGATCACCAGGCGATGATGTCCGCGGACGTCGATCAGATATTGAGCCAGCGTACGGACGGCGCTGCGGCCAAGCCCGCGGCCCTGAACCTGCGGGTCCAGGAAGATGTCGATCCCGGCGTGCCGATAGTCCGGATCGTTCTCCTCACTGAACTGGACCAGGCCGATGACTTTCTTGGTGGCGGCGCCGATCCAACTACTTGCCGCGTCAATTTCGATGACAAATCTTTCGGTTCCACCGTTTTCAGCCGCTCCACTCGATTGTGGCCAATTACCCTCGGCGTCGGTGGTTCCCCACCAGCGGGATACCTCCGGGGTACGCAGAATCTCGATGAGCACTTCGCGATCAGCTTCTAGTGCCGGTCGAAGGGTCACCGCGACGGTGTCGCAGTTGTTGGCAGAGTTCAACTCACCGGAAGGCATGAGTTCACGGTAGCCGTTCCGAGACCGCCGAGATTCCCCTGCGGCCGACGCCGGAGGGAAAGTCGGGCTCGTCCCCACCGAAGCCGGTGGGTGAAGCTATTTCACCGAACCGGACATCAACCCGCTGACAAAGTACTTGCCCAGGATGATGTAAACCAGCAGCGTTGGCAGCGAGGTGAT
>JBBSRY010000172.1:0-5759 GCA_038242595.1 Mycobacteriales bacterium | reverse complement strand
GTCACCAACGGCGACAGGTCAGGACAGGCAACCGCGACAGCGCTCCGAAGTGCAATCAATCGGGCGGAATCCAACGGGGACAACAACTTTGCGAGATCGGCATCAATGGTGCCGGCTGACCGGCCGGCGGTCAGCTTCACGCAAGCGGCGGCCACCGATGCGAAGGCAAAGGCAGGGTCGCTCGCATCGATGCCCGCGGCGAGCAGGGCCGCCGCAGATGCGACTTCTTGAGCGGCCGGTGAGGGTGAGGTGGACGTTGAACTCGTTGTCGAAGTTGTGGTCGAACTGGAGGTGGTACTGGTCGTCGACGAAGAGGTCTTGGACGTGCTCGTGACGGTCGATGTGCTTGCCGCAGCGGGAGCAATAGCAGTGGTGGCGGCTATCAGTGCCTGTGGAATGGAGTCTTCGACAGTGCCACATCCCGTCAGCAGCAACGCACCAACAGCAAACGACGCAACCAGTCTTCTCAACGCCGGACTCCGGGATTTGTGACACGGACTCGCTCGTTGCGCCCCATTGCCTGTTCTGTAGTGCAATCGGTAAGCGGATAGCTATCGTTACCGAATTCGGGGCCTTTGACTATTGTTCAGCCGTGAGGGCGCCTATGACACCTACGGATTACGCCCATCGTGTTAACTGGCAGTTTCGAGATGCTACGACGGCTGCTGTGGCGTCATCGGTGGTTTGGCCAGGCGAACTATCACCGGTCAAGCGTTGGGCTCGAACGGCGGTCGGGACGGCTATTCCGGTTTGCTGACCAGCCAACCCAGTGGTGCGGCCAACTCGTCACCGGCTGCCGGACCCCAGCTTCCCACCTGATAGGGATGCGGCTTCGGCGGGTTGGCCAGTACCGGCTCGGCCACCTTCCAGGCATTCTCCAAGCCGGCGCTACTGGTGAACAATGACCGATCGCCGATGGTCACATCGTGTATTAGCGACACATAGGGCGGTAACGCCTCAGTATCCGGTACGTCGTCCAGGTTCAGGGAGATGGTGTCTTCAGCAAGTTTCAGTTCAGCACCAGGCCTTTTCACCACCAGCGACATCTCGATCGACCCAGGTCCGGAGAGGGTGAAGCTCAGAACAGTTCCGTGACCAGGGAGGTGGGTCAGGGGGCCATCGGGCTTCTTCAGGATGAGCGACACTCGCTGATCAGATTTGGCCAGCCGCTTACCGCTGCGAAGCAGGAACGGAACTCCGTGCCAACGGTCGGTGTCGATCCACAGCCGGACTGCGGCGTAGGTGTCGGTGGACGAATCGTCGGCGACCTCCGGTAGATCCAGATATCCCTGGACCTGGCCAAAAACCACGTCATCAGCGGCCAGTGGGCGGAAGGATTGGACCACAGATTCGCGAGCGTACTGCAGGTTCTGGGCCGTCAGATCGGTCGGCGGCTCCATTGCCACCTCGGCTGCGACCTGGAAGAGGTGAGTGACGATCATGTCCCGAAACGCGCCGGTGGCGTCATAAAAGGCGGCTCGGTCGGCAACATCCAGTGTTTCCGGAACGTCAATCTGCACCTGCTGGACATGCTTGGCACACCAGATATCACTGATCATTTGGTTGCCGAACCGCAGGACATGCAGATTTTGCGTCGCCTCCTTGCCCAGGAAATGGTCGATCCGGTATACCTGTTTTTCATCCATCACCGTGTGAACCAGGTCATCCAGGTGGCGGAAAGATTCCGGGCTGATGCCATAAGGCTTCTCGTACACCACTTTTGAACCGGCGAGCAATTTGTGTTCGGCCAATCCGGAGGTCATCTTTGCAAATGCCACCGGTGGGATCGCGAGGTAATGGATGTACTGGACATCCTTACCGAGTTCCCCCTTTGCCTCTTCCAGGACGTCAAGCAACGAGCCGGGATCGTCAGCATCGAAACCGCCACCGGCGAACCTGAGGCGACTGGCGAAATCCGACCACTTGGAAGCGTCAACCTCTCCCAGCGACTCGGTCACGGACTCCTTGGCATCGGCCTGAAAATCCTCATGAGCCAGGTCGCCTCGGCCATTTCCGATCAGCAACCAGCTATCAGGCATGAGGCCATAGTCGGCCAACTGGAAGAAGGCCGGGATCACCATCCGACGGGCCAGGTCGCCAGTCGCGCCGAACAGAACAAAAATGGTGGGAGCGCTGGCTGGCATCTCGTGGTTCCTCTGCAATCGTGCGGTTGGGTGTGTGACGCGTGGTCAGTCGTCGTACTGGATGTCTGGCCAAAGATCCAACAGGGCATCAATTTTGGTTTGTACCCAGAAGCACGAATCAAATTCTGGTTTGGCGCCGATAGCCGCAAAATTCTGCTGGATATCCTTGAAGGTCACGTTCCGGACGGCTGAATTTCGGACCAGCACGTAGTAGTAGGTCCGTGGTGGGTTGGAGCTGTGGTCGGTGTAGCAGTGCCTGACCAGGCCCGGCGGCGATGCTTTCGCAGCAGCTCCCATCCGGCGTCCCATGGTCTGCAGCGGGACCACAAACCGACCTTGGGGGAACTTCCACTTTTCGTTGAAGTCTCCTGTTTCGTCCCACCAGAACATCTGCAACGAAAAGTCGTGATCGCCGGTGCTGTGGCCACGATTGTCGACGTCGAAAGGCAGACCCTCTTCTTCGTGCAGCTCCGCCAGGATCTCCATGGCGCCGGCCGAGGGGAGGCCCGCCGAGTCCATCGGAGACAGAAAGATGCCGGCAGGTCGCTTCCAGGTAAATTCGAACGGCGGAAGTGGTTCTGCTCCAACAGCTTCGACGATAGGGGGTGCGACTGGATCGGGCTCGATGGACTCAGGTTCCCCTGGCGGGGTTTCGGCGGACTGGGGTTCGACCTGCGGCAACGGTGAGATTGCTTCGACCGCCTCGACGGCGGCTGCTGTCGGACCGACCTCTTCGGGTTGCCCCGCGTCGGATGGCTGGTCGAGCGGAGTCTGTTGCTGTTCGAGCGCAGCCTGTCGTTGCTCGAGCGGAGTCGCCGGTGCCGCCGACGGGACCGGAGCCGGAGCCGTCGCTGCCGCCGCCGGAGGCTCCATCACCGGGGCACCCTGACCATCGGAATCGCCCAGCAGATCAGCGCCGTAAAACTCTATTGCCTGTTCCAGCCAGGACTCAGCCAGTGGCGCACGTGGATTTGTCTGATTAAGCCAAGCCACCAGGGTCGTTCGCAGTTCAGCAACGGAATCTGGGTCGTCGGTGAGGATGGCGGCTTCGTAATAGGTGTGCGCGGAGGACCATGACGGGTCAGCCGATCCGATTACGGCAAACGCCGAGTTCCCCTCGACAGGCGTCCCCTCAGCCCCGTTGGCCGCAGCCGCGTTCCCCTCGGCCAGGATCACTTTCGCGTTGAGCCCGGGCAGGCTGAAGACCTTGACGCCGCGACGCACCCACGCCAACAGCACTTCCGGATCGGTGGCACCCTCTCGAACGCTGGCCTCGGAAGCGTCGGTGATGATCGTCGCACCCGCCTGCAACGGAATCAGTGCATCCGCATTGGAGCCGATATGCGCAAGCGCGGCAAAAATATCATCGCGGGTGCGGAGTAACGGAGTAATGCGGTCCCAGATTTGGTGTCCGGCCAGCAAACGCAGAGGCCCAGGTCCGATATCTGGCTGAGAAGTCACAATGAAGCCCTTTCAGCAGTGAGCCCGTGCAGCGGCAGGTCCATCATCGTCCCGGCCGGGCACACAGGCACCGATCTCATTTCGACCCTACTTGCCGATGGCGAATAACGGGCAACGGGTGAGATGAAAGTCTTGAGCGCTTCCGCTGGCAAATTCAACCAACTTCAACACCGACATCACCCATGGTGACGCGCATCAACAACGCTGCCTCAGGGCCGATGATCTCGCCGATCAATTCCAGCAAAATGCCGGCAAATCCCGGGCCGTGCGCCGGTTCACCGGTCGGATCGAGGTGATGGGCCAATTCGTGCAGGATGACCAGTTCTCTCATGGCCCATGCGGTTCCACCGATATGACCCGGCACGGCCATCGTTGAGCTGAGACGTTCATAATGGGCGGCCTGATCTCCGGCGCGGATTCGAACCGTCACCGGAAGTGTGGCTCTCGGCCATGTCTGCCGTACCCATCCCAGCCCGAGAAGGGCATCGACGTAGGTTTGCACGCTCTGCACCGCCCCAAACTTACGTTCCACAGGCACCGTCAACCTGGATCCCGCCACGTCCATGGTGGGGAAGTCGGCGGACCGGTCAAAGACGCGCATCACCAGATGCTGGGCGTCGTAGACCTTGCTCCGCTGGGAATCCCGTACGGAGCCGGCGCCGGCAGTAGCCCGAGTCACGGTCAGCCGGCGGCGTCGAGGGACGGACGGGCCCCGCCGATCGCCTTCTCGCTGCCCAGCCGAGCAGTACGGGCCGCCTGATCACCCGCTCGTCGTGAACGCTCCGAGTGCCCTGCCGTCGCTCGGAACCCAGCCCAACTGCCGCGGGCCGTCGATTGCGCCTTGTAATGATTGACCAATTCGATCTCCTTGTCCCGCAGGGCCAGAGCGACGCCGCTACCTGCTCCTGGCGAGGATTCGTCGGCAGCCACGGCCTGCTGCTGAGCCTGCTCTCTGGCCTGCGCCAAGCGCTGCCCGATCCGGGCTGCAAAGGCCTCCTGGAAGTTGATCCGGGCTGTGGTGGCGTGCACCGGTTTGGCCACCTGCTCGACGTCGACAACCCAGCCGCGCCGTGGGTCGTATCGCTCGGTGCCTTGCACCACAACCTGTTTGGCGATGGTTTCCAGCGCGTATTCCCCGGATTTGATGTAGCTATCGGAGGAGCGGACCATCTGCACCACCAGCGATGCGTAGAGCGCCTCGGCGGTATCGATATCGGTGTCGAATCCGTAGGCAAATACCCGAGTGGAATTCCGCGCGACATCGCAGGTCAAGTTGTTGGCCCTGGCGATAGCGAGAAATAGGTGCACATAGGTGCGCAAACCACGCTTCCCGGCCTCACCGATGGTGATGCTGCGCTGCGCCGGGGTGGCTCGTTTTTCCTTGTCCGCGGTGTGCGCTCGGGCTACCGCCAGATCCACCGATGAGAGCGTCGCCAACCGCTGCGCGGCCTGCATGAAGGCATCCGCCTCGTGCTCGTTGTCGGTACCTTCGGCCTTGCGCAACAGAGCGGCAATTTTGGCCAGATTCTTATCGCTCACTTGTCAACCATCACCCTCTGAACCCGCTGTGGCCACCGCTGCAGTTGTCCGCATTTCTTCCCCAAGATAGTCCGTCGTTCCGCTGGTGCTGACGGTAACTCCGGCCACCGACACTGCGGTCGAATCCGATTGGGACCTGCGAGATCAGCCGATGGTGGCCTCGTTCGGTTTCGGATTGCGAGTACCATTACGTTCAGCGCTGATTCCGGCTGCCAATACGAAAGCCACCCCGAGCAGCGGCCAGAGCTCGGGTTGCTGATGAAGCACCAGCAGCCCGATGACAAGTGCACTGGCAGTTCCCAAGGGTTGGCCAGACCGGTGGCCGATCCAGTGGTGTCCTTGTCGCTATCGACGCTGCGCGGGTCGATCTAGATTTGTCGGCCGCACCGGCCGGCGTAGTCCAGGTGGCGGCCTATGTCACCGCAATTGCGGATGCCATGCTGTCGATCGCTCAAATCTTGCAGGAGCGATACCCGCGGTTGCAGTTACAGGAACACCAAACTGATGAGATCTATCCGATGCCAGCCGTTGACAAGGTGGATCTCAGGATCGATTACGACTACAACCTGGCCCCGCACAACAACTTCTCCGGATTTCGTCTGCAGCCCGTCGGGC
>JBBSRY010000171.1:0-5772 GCA_038242595.1 Mycobacteriales bacterium | reverse complement strand
TGGCGGCCGTATCCCGTCGTCGGCATCATCAGTCCGTGGAACTACCCGGTGTTCCTGCCGCTGATCGATGCCATCCCGGCGTTGGCGGCCGGCTGCTCGGTACTGATCAAACCATCGGAACTCACGCCGCTGACCCTGCAGGCGATCGTGCAGGGATGGCGAGAAGAGCTGGCCGCGCCCGGTGTGATCGACATCGCGATTGGCGGGCAGCAAGTCGGCGAAGCACTCATCGACAACGTCGACTTTGTGCAATTCACCGGTTCAAGTCGCACGGGAAGCGCCGTGATGGCCAGGGCGGCCGGCCGGTTGACGCCGGTCAGCCTGGAACTCGGCGGTAAGGACCCGATGCTGGTCCTGGCCGACGCCGATGTGAAGAGGGCGGCTCGAGGCGCCGTCTGGGGAGCCATGTTCAACGCCGGCCAGACCTGCGTGTCGGTGGAGCGGGCCTATGTGCATGAGCGGGTTTTCGATTCGTTCGTCTCCGAGGTGGTCAACCAGGTCGAAAAACTGACAACAGCGGGGACCGGAGCTGATATCGGAGCCATGATCAGCGAGGCACAGTTGGCCGTCGTAGATAACCACGTTCAGGAGGCCATCGCCGATGGGGCTCGTGCGTTGACCGGTGGGCGCCGTCTCCCCGGGCCTGGGACTTATTATGCCCCAACAGTTCTGGTCGGTGTTCGGCAGGAAATGACCTGTATGCAGGAAGAGACCTTTGGCCCTACGCTGCCAATCATGATGGTCCGCGACGATGCTGAAGCGGTGAGCTTGGCCAACGACTCGCCCTACGGCTTATCGGCCAGCGTCTGGTCGCGCAACTCGACCAACGCTCGTCGGGTGGCTCAGCAACTGGACTGCGGCGCGGTCAATATCAACGATGTGTTCGTGAACATGTTCTCCTACACTGCGCCCCAGGGTGGCTGGAAACTGTCCGGTGTGGGGTCCCGCCTCGGGGGTGCCGCCGGGCTCCTCAAGTTCTGCCGCAGTGAGTCGATTGTGCACACCATGATCACCCCGCGATCTGAGCCGAACTGGTACGGCTCGGCTGCCGCATTGCAACGCTGGACACCGGCTCTGCTCGGGGCGTTGGCCCGTTTTAGGCTGCGTAGGCTGGGCAAATAGCAGTGAACGGATCACGATGGGAGTGCAGATGGCTGTCGAGGTCGAGATGCTCCCGATGGTGTTGTTGAAGTTGCTCCGCGATCGACGCCTGGCCGTATTGACCGGTGCCGGGTTGAGCACGGATTCCGGTATTCCGGACTACCGGGGTCCCGGATCGATCAACCGGACACCGATGTTTTTTCAGGAGTTCATCAAGACAGCGGCCAACCAGCAGCGCTACTGGGCCCGTAGCTATCTCGGGTACGGCAGGATGAATCAGGCCGAACCCAATCTAGGGCACCTGTCGCTGGTCGAGCTGGAACGCGCCGGGGTGCTGACCGGGTTGATCACCCAGAATGTGGACGGACTTCACCGGCGGGCCGGCTCGCGGGGTGTCCTTGACTTGCACGGGTCCATTGATCGGGTGATCTGCCTTGACTGCGGTGCGGTAGCCGACCGCGCTGCCTACCAACGCACCCTGGCGGTACTGAATCCGGGGTTTGCCGCTGCTGGTCTGGAACTGGCACCCGATGGTGATGTCATCTTCGAGGAGACCGGAGATTTCAAGGTCGGTCCGTGTGCGCACTGCGGCGGGATTCTGAAGCCGGATGTGGTCTTCTTCGGCGAATCGGTGCCGGTTCCCCGGGTGGGTCAAGCAACAAAATGGGTGGAACAGGCGGACTGTCTACTGGTAGCGGGATCGTCATTGACGGTCTACTCCGGTTTCAGATTCGTCCGTCAGGCGGTCAAATTGGGAATGCCGATCGTCATCATCAACCGCGGCCCGACCCGTGGTGACCAGCACGCCACGGTGACGTTGAATCAAGGCACCTCGGCGACCCTGGACGCGCTGGCCAGAGAGCTGCGGTGAGCTGGCTTTTTCATCATTGTCGGTGCGGTGCTGTTGACTGATCCGGTGACTGGGAGTGTCGGGAAAACCGATCGCCGTGAAGACCGGCAACAGGGGCGACTGGCGCTGGCTGCAGCCGGCATCACGGTACTGCTGTGGGCCTCTGCCTTTGTCGGAATTCGAGCCGTGTCTGCGGACTTCGGTCCGGGGCCGCTGACACTGGGCCGGGTGCTGGTCGGGTCGTTGGCGTTGGGTGCGGTAGTGGCCTGGAAACGGCCGGCCTGGCCGGCCCCGCGCGACCTGCGGTTCATCATCGGCTACGGGGTGCTCTGGTTTGCCGGGTACAACCTCGCTCTGAACGCCGCCGAACAACATCTCGATGCCGGCACCGCAGCACTGTTGGTGAATATCGGCCCGGTGTTGATCGCCGTCCTGGCCGGGGTTTTTCTGCATGAGGGATTTCCGAAGGCGTTGTGGACCGGGTCGGCGGTGGCCATGGCCGGCGCCGCCGTTGTCGCTCTTGGAGCCTCCGGTGCACGGTCGGCGGATCTGACCGGGGTGCTGTTGGCGGTGCTTGCGGCGGTGTTTTATGCCGCCGGGGTGACGGTGCAGAAACCGGTGCTCAAGCGGGTCAATGCTCTTCAGGCCACCTTCCTGGGTTGTACGGTGGGCGCCCTGGTGACGCTGCCCTATGCTCCCTCGCTCTGGACGGAGGCGTCAGCGGCGCCGGCTACGGCCATTCTCGGTCTGGTGTACCTGGGTGTGTTTCCCACTGCGATTGCGTTCACCACCTGGGCGTACGCATTGAGTCGAATGCCGGCCGGCAGACTCGGCGCCACCACCTATCTGACACCGCTGGTCGCCATCTTCCTGTCCTGGATACTGCTGAGTGAGGTGCCGACGGTGCTGGCTTTTGTTGGTGGCGGACTTTGCCTGGTCGGGGTGGCGATTACCAGGATTCGCTCCAGCACCGCCCAGTCACCGCCGCAGTCGGTGTTGACGAGGGAGACGGAGTGATCGCATCGCGCGGCCAGTTCCGGACCGAGCAGTTCAACGGAGCAATTGCCGGAATCGGCACCACTTCCGGTTGGCGCCTGGTGATCGGTATGTGGCCGGATTCGCCGCTGGGGGTCTTTTCCGATGTGATGGCTCAGAGCCCGGATGGTCATCGGATTCTCCTGGCGCCGTCAGCGGCGGCAGCTGATTTCGTCTCGGCAACCTATCAGTTCGATGAGGTGCGAATTGAGCGCGTTGAGTTGCGACGGTCGGGCAACGAGTGGGTGGTGAAGGCCGACAGCGCTGACATCGGTTTCAGCACCGGCAAGCGTGGCGCACTGGGCCATCTGTTGGCTCTGGTACCGCGGTGGCTGGCGGTGAAGCGCTGGTGGGCCCGACTGCGGGATCCGATCGCGCGGGTGGTGATGCCGGGTGTCCGGACCATCGGGACCGCAGGCGGACAACGACGAGAATGGTACAGCGCGTTGGATCTGCATCAGATCATCGAGGTTTCGGTCCAGTGGGAAGGCCAGGATCTCGGCGAGTTACATCCGGTCAGCCCGCCGGTGGGATTTGGATTCGGGTCGACACCGTCGCGGCCCAGCCTGGTGCGGCTTGTCAGTACGGTTCAGACGCCGGTGCGGGTGGTTTGACCTGGCCCGACAGGGACTTGCCGCGAGTGCGGTGGGGTGGATCGATTCCAGGGCGCCGCTACGCCGGCCGGGCGCTTCGCTGTGTCGGCAAGTCTGGACGCGCATCGCCAAGTCGAATGACGTCAAAGCGGTGAGTTTCGGGCACCGCCACCCATTCACAGAAATTCGAGCACGAGCCGGCCGGGTAGGACTTGACCAAGGCTTGCCCATCCCACACTCGAATCTCGCCATTTTCTTTGGTGAGTGCAGTGCCTTCGACATACTCCGGGAAGGGCTTACCTATCGCCGGGGTACACAGGATTGCCCAGATACTTCTGGTGCTGTGAACGTCGATGTTCATGCCGATGCCTTTCAATCTCTATGGCGCTGAGCGCCTCGAGACGATTGGTCGAATAGGGAAAGTCACAGTGACTACTGCCGAAAGTGTAGGAAAGCTGAACGGCAGGTGTCCAATGGTGGGTGGCCGACGCTTGCTCAGGTGCCCGCAGGTTCGTTGCGCCACTTCGCCGATATCAGTTCGATCCGGGCTCCGCCGGTAGTTTTCTGTTGGTCACCACCTGGTTGGCCACATCGCGTAGCTTCAGGTTCGTGCGCTGCGAATATCGTTGCAGCACAGCAAAGGACTGTTCTGAGGACAGGTCATACAACGCCATCAAAATTCCCTGCGCCTGTCCGATCAAATGGCGGGAATCGATCGCCGCCCAAAGATCTTTCTCGACTCTAATTCTGGCCAATGCCACTGAACCATGGGCGGCCACCACCCGCGCCACCTCGATATCTTCATCGGAATAGGTGCGATACCGAGAGGAATACAGGTTCATCGCGCCCACCGGTAGGTTGCTGGTGAACAAATGGATACTGAGAATGCTGTGTAGTCCCAGCTCGGCAGCCCGTGGACCCCATTGCGGCCAGCGGGGGTCGGACTCAACGTCTTCGACTGCGAAGGTGCCATTTTTCCACAGCGCATCGACACAGGGCCCCTCGTTCAACGAATATTGCAACTCGTCTGCTTCGGCAACCTGGTCATCGCTGGCGGCGAAGGTCTCGTACTTGCCACCCGGCATCCGGAGCGTGATGCTGGCGTGATCGCAGCTGACGGTCTGGATGGCGAGATCTACCACCGACTTCAGCGCGGCTTCCAAGTCTGATTCGGCGGCCAAGCTACGAGAAGCCTCCGCCATGGTCAACGCGAGACCGTCCGGCTGCTTTTGTGACATATGAATGACTTCCGATCAGGCTCATGAGGGTCTGGTGGTCCGCCGGGTGATCGCCGCATGTGCGGCGGGATTCACCACTGGGTTTACAGCGTAGGCGGTCGGGGCTTATCTGTGCGATCGAGCTACTCGCGAGATCACCCGTTCGAGTCACCGAGACAGTTAGCGGTGCTAATTAGGGTGAATTTAGCCCGCATTTCACCCTCTTCTCGAGGCGCTCTGCGTAGTTGACACCTCGTTTGTGCGCTTCCAGCGTGTTTATTGAATCTTTTTGACACCTGCTGGAGCCTTGTGACAAAGAGTGATGGATGTCCGACTGTTGCATATTGGCGTCAATGTCTGATTAGCTATCGGTGGTCCAGAAGAGGCGCCAAGAGATCCCCGAATGATTTTGGGAGGTTTTCATGGCGCTACCTGCCGTCATTGATTTGCCCGTCATGGTTGCTGATGTCGAGTCAGCGATTTCTGCCGCTCAAACATCCCCCGCTGCCATAGTTGATCCGGTCGACTCGGCTGTCACCGAACATTCCGATCCAACGCCGATTCAGCGGGGTCGCACGTGGCGCGGCCGCGCTGTTGATCCGGAGCGTGCCGGCCGGGTGTTGGCCGTGCTGGATCGGGCTCGTAATTCCAGCTCGGAGAGCGAAAAGCGTGCGTTACTCGACAGCGTCATTGTCGAGCATATGCGGATCGCACATTCCATCGCCGCCCGATACCGAGGCAAGGGTGTAGACCGTGATGATCTGGACCAGGTTGCGTACATGGGTCTGGTCAAAGCCGCCGAAAGTTGCGACCCGGCTCGATGCGATGACTTCCTGCACTATGCGGTCCCGACCATCAATGGGGAATTGAAGCGGTATTTCCGAGATCACGCCTGGACTGTTCGGCCACCTCGCCGACTCCAAGAGCTGCAGCCGGTAATAGCGGCATCGCGCCGAGATTTGTTGCAGAGCTTGGG
>JBBSRY010000170.1:0-5777 GCA_038242595.1 Mycobacteriales bacterium | reverse complement strand
GATCGGCATGACGTACCCACCGAAGGCGATCGCGCGAAGGTGTTCTCAGTCGTGGATGCAGCATTTGCCCAGCGCCGCAAGACTTTACGGGCCGCATTGTCCGGCTGGGCAGGTTCACCGGTGAACGCGGAGGCGATCTTGCGCCGCGCCGGAGTCGATCCGAGCGCCCGCGGCGAAACTCTGGATTTCAAGGAGTTCAGGGCTATTGCCGAGGCAGTCGATGCCGGCGACCAGGTGAGCGGCGCCGCTGCGGAAGTCGCTCAGTGAGTGCGCCGGTCAGTGTTCGGGTTCGGGTACCGGCGAAGATCAATCTGCATTTGAGCGTCGGGGATCTACGACCCGATGGATTTCACGAGTTGGTCACTGTTTTTCACGCGGTCAGTCTCTTCGACGAGCTGACCATTGTGCCGGCCACTCGACTGATGGTGAAAACCACTGGTGTGCCGGGGGTTCCCACCGGGCTGAATAATCTTGCCGGACGCGCGGCCAAGTTGTTGGCGGGGCGTTCCGGTATCAAATCGGCGGTGTCCATCGACATCAAGAAGCAGATTCCCATGGCCGGTGGAATGGCCGGTGGTAGTGCGGACGCGGCGGCCACCCTGTTGGGCTGCAACCATTTATGGCAGCTGGATCTGACCAGGGATGAACTCGCGGTGATTGCTGCCGAACTCGGCAGTGATGTGCCGTTCGCGCTTACCGGCGGCACCGCTATCGGCACCGGCCGAGGTGAGATGATCGCTCCGGTTCTGGCCCGGCGCCCGTTGCACTGGGTGCTGGCCTTTGCCGAAGAGGGGTTGTCCACACCCGCTGTGTTTGCCGAATTGGACAGACTTCGCTCGGCCGGCGATATTCCGCGGGTAGGACCGGTCAAGGAGTTGCTGGCGGCGCTGGCCGTCGGTGATCCGGAAGCGTTGGCCGCGCATCTGGGCAACGATATGCAGGCAGCCGCAGTATCTTTGCAGCCTGGCCTGCGACGCTTGCTACACGCCGGACGCCAGGAGGGTGCGCTGGCCACGGTTGTTTCCGGTTCCGGACCGACGGTGGCCATGCTCTGTTCTTCGCCGGACCATGCGGCCGAAGTGGCAACGGCAATCGCCGGACTCGGGGTATGCAAGTCGGTGCGGGTTGCTTCCGGCCCGGCTCCGGGCGCCCGAATCCTGAGCGGCGATAATTGACCGGCGATCATTGATTCCGTATGCCCGATCAAGAACTGCCGCTCGTTGACCCGCGCCGTTCCCCATCTGAACTCACCAAAGGATTTCCTTCCCCATGGCCCCCGCCAATCTTGTCAATCTCGAAGCTGTCACCGTCAATCTGGTGCACCGTACTCTGCTCAAAGGGATTTCCCTCGGCGTACAAAATGGTGACCGGATCGGTGTTCTCGGTCTCAACGGCTCCGGTAAGACGACCTTGCTGAAGGTGCTTGCCGGTTTGCAGTCACCCGATTCCGGTCGGGTGGCGATGGCCCGCGGGACCAACGTCGCGGTCGTCACCCAGAAGTCGGAACTGGCACCCGGCAGCACGGTGCGAGATATCGCGCTCGGCTCGTTCGGCGATGCAGAACACGCCTGGGCCTCGGACTCGTCCGTGCGGGACGTCCTGGACGGACTCGGACTGGGCGGTATTGGGTTGGAGTCCGAAGTTGACAGCCTCTCCGGTGGCGAACGTCGTCGGGTGGCGTTGGCTGCAGCGCTGGTCACGGATGCCGATCTGCTGATTCTGGATGAGCCGACAAACCATCTGGACATCGAGGGTGTTGCTTGGCTGGCCGCGCATCTGGTGGCCCGCAAAGGCGCATTGGTCGTTGTCACCCACGATCGTTGGTTCCTGGATGCGGTGGCCACCCTGACCTGGGAAGTGGTTGACGGAGACGTACACATCCGTGAGGGTGGTTACTCGGACTGGGTTTTCGCCAGAGCCGAACGGCTGCGCCTGTCGGACGCGGCGGAGGAGCGTCGACAGAATCTGGCCCGTAAGGAACTCGCGTGGCTGCGTCGCGGGGCGCCGGCCCGCACCTCAAAGCCAAAATACCGCATCGAGGCAGCCGAGGTGCTCATCGCCGACGTACCCGAGCCGCGCAATACTGTCGAGCTCCAGGCTTTTGCCAAACGGCGACTGGGCAAGGATGTGCTGGACCTGGAAGATGTCACCGCCGGGGTTCCGGCCGGGCCGGGAGAAGAGTCCGGGCGGGTGCTGCTGGACGATGTCACCTGGCGAATCGGCCCGGGGGACCGGTACGGCATCGTCGGCGTCAACGGATCCGGGAAATCGACGCTGCTCAAGGTGCTGGTGGGCGAACAGCCGGTGATCTCAGGGGTGGTCAAACGCGGTTTGACGGTCCGTCTGGGGTACCTGTCCCAGGAGGTGCACGAGCTGCCCAGCCAGATGCGGCTCATCGAAGCTGTCACCGACGTGGCCCGGATGGTAAATCTCGGGGGCAAAGATCTGACGGCAGGCCAACTGTGTGAACGGTTCGGGTTCACCAACGAACAGCAGTGGACCAGGGTGGGGGAGCTTTCCGGTGGCGAACGTCGACGGTTGCAGCTGCTGCGCATTCTGATGGACGAGCCCAATGTGCTGGTGCTGGACGAGCCGACCAACGATCTGGATACCGACACCCTGCTGTCGCTGGAGGACTTGCTGGATGCCTGGCCCGGCACACTGTTGGTGGTCTCGCATGATCGCTACCTGGTCGAGCGGGTCTGCGATAACGTCGTGGCGCTGATGGGTGATGGCAAGATCAGCCAGCTCGTCGGTGGGGTCGAGGAGTACCTCAAGCGGCGCCAGTCGATGGCCGGTGATGAGATCAAAGTTTCCGGTGCCGCTGCCCCTGCGGCTCTCGGCGCCGGCATGGACGCGAACGCAAAGCGTCTGCTGCGTAAGGATATTCAGAAGCTGGAAAAGAAACTGGAATCCCTTGACCGCAAAGAAGCCACCAACCTGCAGAAACTCACGACGGTCGGCGCCGACTACGAGGCGGCCGCTGCGCTCAACGCCGACCTCGCCCAGGTTCGCACCGATAAAGAAAACATCGAACACGAATGGATGCAACTGTCCGAACACCTCGAAAACGGCTGATCCCGCCCCGGCCCGCTTCTAATACGTCGCCGCCACCAGCTCGTTGATTGCCGATCGCGCCGGCGATGACACCGAAGCACCGGGAACCGTGGTGGCCAAAGCTCCGGCGCAGCAGGCGAACTGAACGGCTCGCAGCGGCTCCTGGCCCTCCGACCAGGCAACTGCCAACGCGCCGGCGAAGGCATCTCCGGCGCCGGTGGTATCTACCGGCGACACCTTCGGCGCCGCAACCTCGAAGCTGGCGCCGTCCGGTCCACGGTAGCGGGCACCCTTGCTGCCCAAGGTGACGATCAGGTGCGGAACCTGTTGCGCTGCTTCGCCGATCACCTCCGCCTCACCTTCGTTGACGATAAGAATGTCGGTGGCAGCAATGAGACTCTGCGGAAGTTCCTGTACCGGTGAGGGATTTAGCAGTACCGTAACCCCGGCCCGCTGGGCAATCGACGCACCGGCAACGACGGTTTCCAGCGGAATCTCCAATTGGCAGACCAGCATCGCCGACTCGGCAATACCCTGCTCCTCCGCCGGAGTCAGATCGCGCAATGCGGAGTTCGCTCCCGGCACCACCACGATGAAGTTCTCGGCCTCCGCGTCGACGGTGATGGCGGCAATACCGCTGGCGCCGCAAACTCGGCGCAGCAACGAGGTATCGACACCGGCGTCGGTCAGGGTTTCGGAAAGCTGCCGGCCGAACTGGTCATCGCCCACCGCGCCGAGGAACACGACATGGCCGCCGGCTTTGGCAGCTGCGATCGCCTGGTTGGAGCCTTTCCCGCCGGGAACAGTGCGAAAGCTGTTGCCCAGCAGTGTTTGTCCAGGTGCCGGCAGTTTGTCCGAGGTCACCACCAAGTCCATATTCACACTGCCCAGGATGGTGATGACAGCAGAACCGGACTCGGCCACAAGTGCTCCTTTGCAAAATGAGGGTATCGGCCGGAGTTTAGTCGGTTGGCACTCCGATCGGATGTTGGCTCTTGGGATCAAGCTCGACGGCTGGATCAGCCGCCGCGGCGATGGCCGCTATCGATCCCGGTAGCTAACTCGACAATGTGCAAGCCCGCGATGCGCACGGCTATTACCGGCCGGCTTGCCCACTTGGCCCGGCCGAGGGGACACACCGGTGCCTGGCTTCGATGGAAGCGGGAGATGATCGGTCTGCAATAGGCTGAGCGCATGACCGACTTCATTGCCGCAATCTGCCATGCCGCCACCGGCGACGCCGCAATGGTGACCGGTGAGCCGCGACAAGCAAGGCGTACCAGTTGGGCACAGATTCACGAATCTGCCCGCCGGGGCGCCGCCGCACTGGTGGCAGACGGATTGCGTCCGGGGGAGGCGGTGGCGGTTCTGGCTGCAGATCCGCTCGAAGTTGCTACCGCGGTGCAGGCCGTATGGCTCGCCGGAGGCTCGGTGACCATGCTGCATCAGCCGACAGCGCGCACCAACCTGGCTAACTACGCGGCCGAGACCATGCACGTCCTGAAGGTCATCAGAGCCGGGCGCATCATTTTGGGCGAACAGTTCACCGATGTGGCGCAAATGCTGGCCGGCACCGGTGTGACCGGCCTGCTGACCACGGATCTGGCCGCACACGCGACGGTGTTGCCAGCACCGGTGGACGTCGACGAGGACAGCACGGCTCTCCTGCAGCTGACATCCGGCTCCACCTCGGCGCCGAAAGCGGTGCGGATCTCCCACCGCAATGTCTGGAATAACTTGGCGGTTCTGCAACGTCGCGCGGGCATCGTTGCCGGCCAGGACGTGATGGTGTCCTGGCTGCCGCTGTTTCACGATATGGGCATGGTCGGATTCTTGACGCTGCCGATGACGATGGGGGTCGAGCTGGTGAAAGTGACACCCATCGACTTCCTGCGGGCGCCACTGCTGTGGTTCGAGTTGGTGTCCAAGTACGGCGGAACACACACCGCTGCACCGAATTTCGCTTATGCGCTGGCCGGGCGAGTGCTGGCCAAGGCGGAAGGGCTGGACCTGTCCACCCTGCGGTTTGCGCTCAACGGCGCTGAACCCAGTGATGTCGCAGCTGTCCAGGGATTTCTGACGGCGGGCGCGCATTTGGGGCTACCGCCGACTGCGATGGTTCCGGCGTACGGCATGGCCGAGACCACCCTGGGCGTCAGCATTCATGTTCCGGGTGAGCCGCTGCGGGTGGATGTCATTGATGCGGTGGCGTTGGAGTCCGAGCAGCGAGCTGTTCCGGCCGCCGCGGACTCTCCGCGGACTGCCGACGGCGCCGAGACAGTGCGCGTTTTCCCGACTCTCGGACCGCCGCTGGATGGCCTGGAGGTGGTTGTCCGCGGCGAGGACGGCAACGAATTGGGGGAGCGTGAAGTGGGCACCCTTTTCGTCCGCGGCGTCGCGGTCACCGATAAGTATCTGACCGGTGATGGTGAAGTGCCGACCCAGGGCGCTGACGGCTGGCTCGATTCCGGTGATCTCGGATACCTGGTGGATGGTCTGGTTGTGGTGTGCGGTCGGGTCAAGGACGTCATCATCATGGGCGGGCGCAATATCTACCCGACCGACATCGAGCGGGTAGCTACTTCCGTTGCAGGGGTGCGGGCCGGCAATGCCATCGCAGTGCGGTGGACAGCTTCTGGTGGCCGCGAATCCTTTGCGGTGGCAGTGGAGTCCCGTTCTGCCGATGACGCCGAGGTTGCTGCTGAGATCGCCAAGGCAGT
>JBBSRY010000169.1:0-5785 GCA_038242595.1 Mycobacteriales bacterium | reverse complement strand
GGACGGATTTGTCGTCACGCTACCCAAGGTGACCTCCGTGACGCAGGTTCAGGTGATGGTCGAACTCTGCCAGAAACTCGAGGAACTGCACGGACTGACCTCCGGTGCGGTTCGGTTCGAACTCCAAATAGAGACGCCACAAGCAATTCTCGGTCCAGACGGGGTGGCCACCGTGGCCGCTATGATTCACGCATCCGGTGGCCGCGCCACCGCGTTGCACTACGGAACCTACGACTACAGCGCCTCGGTCGGTATCAGCGCAGGTTTCCAGTCGATGGAACATCCGGCGGCTGACCATGCCAAGGCCGTGATGCAGGTTGCCGCCGCCGGCACCGGAGTTCGACTGTCCGACGGGTCGACCAATGTCCTACCCGTCGGGGACGACGCAGCTGTTCGCCGGGCCTGGACTCTGCACAGCAGGTTGATCCGACGTTCGTTGGAACGTGGCTACTACCAGGGCTGGGATCTACATCCGGCGCAGCTGCCGACCAGATTTCTTGCTACCTATGCGTTCTACCGTGACGGGCTGGCAGCAGCGGGATCTCGACTGAAGGCCTACACCACCAAGACGGCGTCCGGCGTGATGGACGAGCCGGCGACCGCACAAGCCCTGGCGGCATTTCTGGTTCGCGGTCTGCATTGTGGTGCGTTGGGTGAGGATGAGACCCTCGCCGGCAGCGGATTGGATCGCGCTGCGCTGGAACGGCTTTATCTGCGCCAGGGCTGAGCGATGAGTCATTCACTGCGCTACCTGGTCAACTGTTCGATCATGTTTACCGAACTTCCACTGCTGGAGCGGCCGGCGGCAGCCAAGGCGGCCGGCTTCGGAGCCGTGGAATTCTGGTGGCCATTCGCTTCGCCGGTGCCGGCCGAATCAGAGGTGGATGACTTCGTCAGTGCGGTCGGTGAGGCGGGAGTACAGCTGGTCGGGTTAAACTTCTTTGGCGGAAATCTGGCCGGCCCGGATTGTGGGGTGTTGTCCATTCCGGCCCGATCGCAGGAGTTCCGGGACAACATCGATGTCACGGTCGGAATCGGAGAACGCCTGGGTGCCAGCGTTTTCAACGCGCTGTATGGCAACCGGGTCGATGAGGTGACCGCTGCGGAGCAGGACGAGCTGGCCATCGAGAATATCGCTCTGGCCGCTGCCGCGGCGGCGAGGATCGGCGCCACCGTACTCATCGAACCAATATCGGGCCCCAAGCCCTACCCCGTTCGCACCGCTGCCGATGCCGTCGCCGTCGTACACCGGGCCAGGGCAGCAGCGGCGGCAAATGTGGCCTTTCTCTACGATCTGTTCCACCTGGCATCCAATGGTGAGGACACTACGGCGGCCATTGATGCCTACCTGCCACTGATCGGTCACGTCCAGCTCGCCGACGCACCGGGACGCGGCGAACCGGGAACCGGGAACCTGGACATCAAGGGCAATCTGGAACACCTGCGGGCCGCGGGCTACGACGGGTGGGTCGGGTTGGAGTACCAGCCGACCGTACCCACATCGGAAAGTCTTGGCTGGCTGCCGCTTTCCCGCCGCAGCCGCTGACTCAGCTGATCCGGCAATCACATCCTCGACGGGACGTCGATTGGAAAACTTCGTCCGCATCTGCACACAGACCACGGCGGACTACCGCCATGGAGCAGAAATGGACCAACGACCAGCAACTGCCGGCCCGGGGTAGCCGGACCGGACCGGTACGTGGCATGATCGAACTAGTGTCCTATCGAGCCGTGATCGTCTCGAGTACGTTCCTGGTGCTTGTCCAGTTGCATTTTCAGTTTGTCCCGCCACGTTTCAGCAGTTCCCCACCTGGCACCCGTCGCGCTGGGTGGGAAAAGAGAAAGGCCCGTCATGGCTGCCCGCAATCGCATCACTTACGCACCGCTCGATGTGGATTCGGCCAGGGCGGCGCTGGCGGCGGACAAACTGGTCAGAGTGGGTATCGTGCCGACAGGTTACTTTCCGGATGGCGGATCGGGCCGACTTCGCTCGGTCGGTGATCCAGCGGTGGATGGCGAGGAATTCATTCAGGTCGAGGTGAATATTGGCGGGTCCAAGGACGTGATCCCCTTTGCACCATCGGATCTGACCCCGATTAAACGCGGGCAGACCAGCCCGGATCCCATCACTGCACCCAAGACGACCAGGGTTGCCGCCCCGCGAGCGAAATCTGCGCGCCCGGCGTCGATTGTTTCCAATGTTGAATCGTTGGACGCCAGACGGGCCGATTCCAGGACCGCTTCTTCCCCGGTCGCTACCCCCATCGAAGCGGCGGCGCCGGCAAAACCGGCCACAGCTGATTCCGCGCCTGCTATTGCGAAACCGGCTCCCAAGAAACCGGCACCACGAGGCAAACGCGCACCGGTGACGATCACCATTTCGACCACCGGGGTCGAGAACACCGGCTGGCAGGTAGAAGCCCGTCTGGGCGCCAAGGTAATGGTCAAGGCGGCAGCGGTCTCACCGGCCAGAGCGGCTCAATTGGTGGCAACGCTGGACAATGCCGCGCTCACCGAGTTTGTCGCCGATGTTCTGGCCGAACATCGAGCTCAAGCGCAGGCCAGAGCTGATCGGTTGGCACAGGAACTGGCCGCCGTGCAGGCCGAGTTGGCCGAGTACTCCGGAAAGTAACCCACTTCGCTACCGCAACGTCATGGGGCACTCTGGTCAAGTCACGCCCGCAGACTCACGGCCTGAGCAACACACCGCGATTCGCCGTCCAGAGACTACCTTCGGGATCCAGACAGACCGCAATGTCACCCTGCAGATCGGTGCGGAGAACGACCACAGCGCCGGCGTCACGAACTGTTTGCAGCGCCGCGGCACTCGGATGGCCGAAGTCATTGTCGGAGCCGACGCCGATCATCACCACCGGGGCCCCCACCGCCGCCGCGAATCTCGGCAGCAACTTGGCCGACCCGTGATGGGGCAATTTCAACACATCGGCCGACAGATCCACTCCCGAGTTCAGCAGCGCTAGCTGCGAGGCATCTTCGATATCGCCAGTGAAAAGAATTCCGGTGGCGCCGATTTCGGCCCGAATGACCACCGATTGATCATTCGGTCCCAAATACCGGCTGATCCGATCGGTGTCCGGCCCCACTACTGTCAGACGCACCGCACCACTGCGCAGGGTCTGATTGACCGACAACGCCACCACCGGTATGGCACGCTCCATTGCCGCAGCCAACACCGTTCGCCAGGCCGATCCTGGTTCTCGGCCCGGTCCGACACCGATTGCGGCCACCACCCGCCCGTCCAACACCCCGACCAGCCCGTCGACATGGTCGGCGTGCAGGTGGGTCAGAATCAACAGCGAAATAGTGTGAACCTGCAACCGATCCAGACAGTCGTCCATCAAATCGGGATCCGGCCCGGTATCAAAAACAACTGCGGTACCCGGGATCCCGGTGTCGAGCACGAAACCATCACCCTGGCCCACCTCGCATCCCACCACCAGCCAGCCCGGCGGCGGCCAGCCCAAGGAGAGCACCTGGCTCGGGATCAGCACAAGCAGGACACCGGTGACCAAGCCACCGATCACCGCTCGGGTCCGGCGGCCGCGCATCGCCAGCACCACGCTCACGATGAGTCCGGCCAGCGCCACCACCCCGGCCGGTGAGGACGGCCATGGCAATTGCGCCAGCGGCCAGGCCGCAGCCAGATGTGCGACTTGGGCGATCCACGAAACCATCGGCCCCACAAGGTAAATCAACACCTCCGCTGCACCTGGCCAGATCAGGGTCAGCAATGCGGCAACCGCACCGATGATCAACGCCGGCGCTACCACGGGTGCGACCAGGATATTCGCCGGAACGGACGCCAGTGAGATGTTTGCACTCAGGGCCGCGATCACCGGAGTCGTTGCCAGGTGGGCAACCACCGGCACCACCAACAGCTCGGCCCATCCGGCCGGGACACCCCTGCGCTGCAATGCCTGCGACCACGCCGGGGCTACCAACACCAGGCCGGCGGTGGCCTGCACCGATAGCGCGAATCCGGGATCGGCAGCCAACGCCGGTTCGTAGAGCAACAGAGCGATCACCGCCGCGGCCAACGCCGGCAGCGCTGTCCTGGTGCGCCCCACCATGAAGGCCAGCATGGTGACCGAACCCATCACGGCGGCGCGCAGGACTGATGCGCCGGGACGAACCAGTATCACCAGCGACACCAGGACTACCAAGCCCAGCAGCGCAGACCTTTTTGGTCCCGCCTGACGAAAGATCACCATCGCGGCGCCGCAGAGAATAGCAAAGTGCGTGCCCGATACTGCCAGTAGGTGAGCCAGCCCAGCAGCCTTGGCGTCCTGATCGAGTTTGTCATCGATGCCCGTGGTGTCCCCCAGGATCAGCCCGGGCAATAGCCCGGCCGGCTCTGGTGGCAGCACTGAGGCGGCCTGGATGAATCGAAGTCGCAAATGCTGGGCCGCTTGTTGCCACCACGGCGCTTGCCGCAGAAATTTCGGCGGCTGGTCACTGGTCAGTGACGCGCCGGGGAGGACGGAAAATCCATCCGGGCGAAGGGTCCCGGTCACTTCCAACCGGTCGCCTGGAATCACCGTTGGCCACTGCCCACCCCGAACAAAAAGACTCAACGATGAATGCGAGGTCCACCACTCACCGCCTGAATTCACGCTGATCGCATTGCCCCGCAGCAGATATCGGGTTTCCTCGGCCGCTGGCCGCTGCGGGGCGGGGGAATCATCGACCACCGCAAACCTGGACTCCAGTGGCTGTGGATCGGTGCTCACCACCAGTTCGACCGTAACCCGCCTGGCTTCGTCGGCCCATTGATTGAGCTGATCATGTTGGGCGGCCTGAATTCTCAGTGCGGTCACCAACGCCCCGGCGGCCAAAAAACACAATATCGCTGCCACCGTTGGCAGCGCCCATTCCAGGCGGCGATGCGACGCCGCGCACACCGCGAGGACCGTCAGAGCAGCAGCCGTGATGGCGTAGCCGGCCGCAGCACCGCCCCACAGGCTGATCAAACAACCGGCCCAGACTGCTACCGCCGGCCCGACCAAACGTAGATCGATCGGCGGTTTTACCTCTTCGGTGGTCCCATTGACCGCTTGCTTGTTGTTCCCAGCATGTTGTCGACCGGTTCGACTCACACTGTGACCATCGGCGCCAGGGTCGCGAATCTGGCCGGTCCGATACCCGTGACTTCCTGCAGTTGGTCGATCGAGCTGAACGGTCCATTTTGATCTCGCCAGGAAACAATATTGCCGGCCATCACCGGACCAACACCGGGCAGCGTTTCCAGGGTCGAGGCATCTGCGGTGTTCAGATTCACCAATGCGCCGGCTACCGGGCCGTCGTCAAGATCAGGATCCGCGACATCGGGGCTGACTGCTTGATCGGTTTCGCCGATCACCACCGAATCACCGTCGGTCAGTTTGGCCGCCAGGTTCAACCCGGTCAGATCCACCCCCGCCTCAGCACCGCCGGCCGCGGCGATGGCGTCAGCAACCCGGGCGTCACCGGAGAGTCGGATCAGTCCGGGGTTGACCACTTTGCCGGTTACCGACACCAGGATCTGCATCGGCTTCGACGTAAGCACTGACGCAGATAAAGGCGCTGAAGCTTCAGCCGAAGCCAGCTCATTAGCAGCGGTTATCAGCGGTGCGGCGGGAACCCGCTCAGCGGTGGGTAAATTCAACCAGACGCCAACGGCGGCAGCGATGGCTGCAGCTGCAGCAACCGCCGACAACAGCCTCGCTCCCCGCGGCCCCGGATCAATTCTGGCTTCCTGTAACGGCTCCGGAATCCACCGTTGTGT
>JBBSRY010000168.1:0-5799 GCA_038242595.1 Mycobacteriales bacterium | reverse complement strand
CTTCCGCGGAAACATCCGGTCGGCGCTTCCGCGGAAACATCCGGTCGGCGCTTCCGCGGAAACATCCGGTCGGCGCTTCCGCGGAAACATCCGGTCGGCGCTTCCGCGGAAACATTCGGTCGTGGTGCAGATTCCAGATGTTTGACGGCTCAGAAAACATGGGCGTTCCGCAGAAGGAAATGCACACCTCACCCGTCACCTACTTCCACAGTCACCAGGCCAGCAAGCCTCTCCTGGTTCGGCGTTGAAACCCATCGATAAAGGCAGTTATTCTGACAACGCAGCCGTTGTGGCCGATGAACTCGGCAAACGGCTTCCCTGGTACCCCGTGCATCCGCCGTGCCTGCCAGGGCCACAGCTCACGAGAGCAGTTCTGCCGCATGTCCCTCTGGCGTCGTCCCGAGATCCGCCGACTGGTTTTGGTCGGCATCCTCGCGTTCAGCAGTTTCTTCCTCACCCTTTCCTCACTTCCGCTCTGGGCGGTCGCCGGCGGTGCAAGCGAGGGAGCAGCCGGTTTGGTCACCGCGGTGATGTTGATCAGCACCGTCGCCACCCAGATCATCGTGCCGGCGTTCGTCCGACGATTCGGGTTGGCCACGACGCTATCGATCGGCTTGATCGCGCTGGGTGGGGCGTCGCCGTTCTATCTGATCAGCGATGATCTGTGGTGGCTGTTGGTCGTCTCAGCCATTCGCGGTATCGGATTTGCGGTGATCACAGTGTTGATGCCGCTGGCCGCGACGAGCATGGTGCCCAAACGACAGCGTGGCGAAGTCATCGGCATCTACGGGCTGGCCATTGCCGTGCCCAACCTGCTCGGCGTCCCGATCGGGGTGGGGCTCACCACCGCGGGCCAATTCCACTGGGTCGCCATCCTTGGGGCCGCGCCGTTGGTGGCCCTGGTCATGGTGTCTGCATTCGCGCAGGTCAAACCGCACGAGGCGGAGCTCTCTCCGAGCCCGGCAACCGCAGAAAACTCCGGCCTCTTCAAGGCCATCATCGGGGCCACGCTGATCCTGTTCACGGTGACGTTGGCCGGTGGTGGCGTGTTCACATTCCTACCGATCGTCAGCGGCAACGGTGTGATCGCCACCGCTGGCCTGCTGATTTTCGGTCTTACATCGGCGATCTGCCGGTGGATTTCCGGTGTGCTCTCCGATCGAATGGGCACCCGAATCCTGTTGCCGAGCAGTCTGATTGCCGCCGGCGGTGGCATGGCCCTGCTAGCGCTGGGCCTCGGGCAGGACTCGGCAGTGTTGATCCTGCTCGGCGCTCTCGTCATGGGCGGCGGTTACGGCGCGGTACAGAACTTGACGCTTCTGGTGGCATTCGAAAGGGCCGGTCCGGCCAGACAGGCCAATGCCAGCGCCACCTGGAATGCCGCCTTCGACGGCGGTACGGCGGTTGGTGCGTTGGCGATCGGTTTAGTGGCAAGCGCGGGTGCTGGATTCCCCTGGACGTTTGTCGGCTGCGCCGTGCTGATCGTGGCCATGCTGCCGTTGGCGCTTCGGGCCGGCCCGGTGCACTGACCGCCAGTACGGAAGTTGCTCAAATGGCACCAAGGATTGCACCGCGAGCGGCGGGTGGGACACGATATCGACATGACCAAAAACCTCACGACTGAAGAAACCACAGCCGCCATACAAGCGGAATGGGATGCGCGCTACAACGATCAGCATCAACTCTGGAGCGGCCAACCCAACGACACGCTCGTCGTCGAAACCGCGAATTTGAAGCCCGGACGAGTGCTGGATGTCGGCTGCGGTGAAGGCGCCGACGCCCTGTGGCTGGCCAAGAACGGCTGGGACGTGACCGCTCTCGAGGTGTCCGGTGTAGCCCTGGAACGGGCTGCCGCCCATTTCAAAGACGCCGGTGTCGAGGCCAGATTCGTGCACGCCGAACTGGAGCGGGCGAACCTGGCACCGGGGTCCTTCGATTTGGTTTCGGCCCAGTATCCGGCGTTGTTGCGCACCGCCGGGCAGGTGGCCGAACGGGCCCTTCTCGCCGCGGTCGCGCCCGGCGGCGTGCTGTTGCTGGTGCACCATGCCGGAATGGAAACCCACGGACCACGGGAGAGCGGCTTCGATCCGGCCGACTATGTCTGGCCGGCAATGCTTTCGCCCTTGTTCGATGACGACTGGGTGGTCGAGTTGGATGAGCAACGTCCGCGGAAGGTGCCCGGCGGCGGCGGCGGCGCGCACCACACGGAGGACATCGTTCTGCGCGCCCGCCGGTTGCGCTGATCGAACTGCGGTGAACAGGTAGTCCGAACAGTCGGCGCCGTAGAGCAACCGGGGCCGGATAGGGTTTGGATGCCATGAAATCGACGATGCCGCCGCCCTTCCCCACCAACTACTGGGGTGTACTCCGGTACGGACCGACGGTTCGGCCATTTGCGGCCGCACTGGTTGCCAGGTTGCCGGTGGCGATGGCGCCGCTGGGCATCATCCTGCTGGTCCAGGATGTGCGCGGCTCGTACGGGATTGCCGGCGTCATCACCGGCTCTTTTGCGGTGGGAACCGCCATCGGGGCACCGATCTGGGGCCGGTTGATGGACAAGTTCGGTCAGGCACGGGTCATTGCACCCATTGTGCTGGCCAGCGCAGCGCTCTTGGCGGCGCTGGCCTTCAGTACGGTTGCCGGGGCTGCCAATGCGGTGCTACTGAGCTTGGCGTTGTTGGCCGGAGCTACATTTCCGCCGTTCAGCGCGGCCATGCGGTCCACCTGGCGGATGGTTCTGCCCGACGGCCCCGGTCGCAAGGCGGGGTTCGCGTTGGATGCGGTTGCTGTTGAAACTCTTTTTGTCGGTGGCCCGTTGCTGCTCTCACTACTGCTGATCTTTACCCCGCCGGTGGCGCCCCTGCTGATCACCGCCGGCCTGATGGCGACCGGCGGGTTGGCCTACTGCTGCACCGAACCGGCCCGTCGGCGTGCGGAAACCAGCATGTTGACCAGCGGGTTGACCGGGGGGTTGACTCCAGCGGAACGGCCGAAACGCCAAGGGCTGCTGAGCGTGATGACACCCGGATTACCCGCGGTGTTCTTCATCATGGCTGCGATGTCGATCGGTTTCGGCGTCATCGACACCTCGTTGGCCGCGGTGGCCCGCGAAATTCTCGGTAACCAGAATCTTCTTGGCGTGCTGTTCGCTGCCCTCGCAGGTGCCAGCGCAATCGGTGGACTTCTCTATGGCAGCAAATCTTCTCACGAGCGGGAGGACCGACTGCTGGCCATTTTTCTCGGAGTCTTCAGTCTCGGACTGGCTCCCCTGCCGCTCCTGCTCAACGGCAGTGCACCTCCGCTGTGGGCGGTGCTGCCGCTGCTGTTCATGGCCGGGCTGGCGATCGCACCCAGCCTGATCATCCTGCAGAATCTGGTTGATCGACTCTCCCCCGCCGGACGCAATTTCGAGGCTCAGGCCTGGCTGGCGACATCGAGCACCACCGGCGGCGCGGCAGGTGCGGCCATCGCCGGAATCCTGATCGACACCTTCGGTGTGCCCTGGTCTTTCGTCGGCGCCGCGGCGGCAGTGCTCTTGAGCTGCGCACTGGCCGCCGGGCGTCTGCGAACGTCTACAAATTAAGCGACGAGGGTGTCCAGCGTGACCTCGATGTTGCCGCGGGTGGCGTTGGAGTAAGGACAGCGCTGATGCGCTTGGGCGACCAGGTCATCGGCTGTTTCCCTGTCAACGCCGGACATCTCGACATGCAGCGCGACCGCAAGGCCGAAGCCGACGCCGCTCTCGTTGGCGCCGATGCTGACATCGGCGGTCACCGCGGTGTCAGCGATGGGGGCCTTGGCGTTGCTCGCCACTCGCTTGACGGCGCTGTGGAAGCAGGCCGCATAGCCGGCGGCGAAGAGCTGCTCCGGGTTGGTGTTCGGTCCGCCGGGCCCGCCCATTTCGACCGGGATCGCCAGGTCGAAGTCGAGAACGCCGTCGCTGCTTCGCGTGTGGCCGTTGCGACCCTCACCGGTTGCGGTAGCCGATGCGGTGTAAATGGTTTGCAAAAAAATACCCTTTCGTTGGGAAACGGTTCGGTTTCAGCTGGTGTGGCGCAGGGATTTCGTCAGGACCTGGAGTTGATCGAGAAGAGTCTTGGCCTGTTCTCGGCTCACCCCGGCGCAATTGCCGATCTGCTGCGGAACGTCGCGCAGTTCGTCCTGTAGCCGCAGGCCCGCGGTTGTCAGACTTACCTTGACCACCCTGGCGTCGCTCGTATTGCGGGATTTGACGATCTGACCGGCCGCTTCCAGGCGGGTCAGCAGCGGCGATAGGGTGCCGGAATCCAAATCGACCTTGCCTCCGAGCTCTTTGACCGTCAGCGGCTCATTTTCCCAAAGCGTTAGCAGGACAAGGTATTGCGGGTAGGTCAAACCGTACGGCTCGAGTATCCGACGGTAGACGGCGGTGAAAGCGTGCGCCGTTTTATAGACCGCCAGGCACAGCTGGGAGTCGAGTACGGATGCGGTCATACTTCGAGCGTACACAACTTAATTGTGCACAATCTAGCGTAGCCAGTGCTGCGGTCGGCAGCACTGGGCGCCACACCACTGGCAGAGGGGCCCTCCGGCAAAGCTGACGCCGCAATCCTGATCGGACATCCAGCCTCTTATTGCGGAGGCCTTTTCTCCCGCCAGACCCGCTCGAATGGCAGCCGCCAGGCGTGCGGCGCGATGAGTTGGTGGATGGCGTTGGGGCCCCATGTCCCGGGGGCGTAAGTCTTGACGGCCGGTGGGTCCTCGAGCAGCGGAATCGAGCGCTCCCAGAGGTTCTCGATACCGTCAGCGGTGGTGAACAGGGTGTGATCACCGCGCATGGCGTCCAGGATCAGCCGCTCGTAGGCTTCGAGAACGTCGGCGGCCCGCTCGGTTTCCTGGGTGGCGAACTGCATCGACAGTTTGTCCAATCGCATCCCCGGACCGGGGCGCTTGCCGTAGAACGACAACGACACCTTGGACTCATCGGCCAGATCGAAGGTCAGGTGATCCGGACCCTGGGCGCCCACCCCCGAACCGGCTGGGAACATCGACTTCGGCGCCTCCCGGAAGGCAATGGAAATGATCCGCTGACCCTCGGCCATTTTTTTGCCGGTCCGCATGTAGAACGGCACGCCGGCCCAACGCCAGTTGTCGATCCCGCACTTGAGAGCGATGAATGTTTCGGTATCAGAATCCGGAGCGACCCCCTGCTCGCTGCGATAGCCGCCGTACTGGCCGCGCACCACATCTCGGGGTTTGATCGGTAGCAAGGACCGGAACACTTTGTTCTTTTCTTCGCCGATCGCCCGTGGTTCCAGGGCGGTCGGCGGTTCCATCGCGACGAAGGCCAGCACCTGGAACAGGTGGGTGACGACCATATCCTTGTAGGCGCCGGTGGCTTCGTAGAATTCGGCCCGCCGATCCAGGCCCAGGGTTTCGGGGATGTCGATCTGGATGTGATCAATGAAATTGCGATTCCAGATCGGTTCAAAAAGGCCGTTGGCGAAGCGGAAGGCAAGGATATTCTGCGCCGGTTCCTTGCCCAGGAAGTGGTCGATCCGGAAGATCTGGCTCTCGAAGAAGGTTTCGTGCACCTGATCGTTGAGTCTGATCGCGCTTTCCAGATCGGTTCCGAATGGCTTTTCCATCACCACTCGGGAGCGCTCCACCAGATTTGCATCCTTGAGCATCGTGATCACCGCGAGGGCTGCCTTCGGCGGGACACTCAAATAGTGCAGCCGGCGAACCCCTTTACCGAGCGCTTCTTCAGCTTTCATGACCGCCGCTGCCAGCGCTTCCGGACCGGCGCTCTGCGGGACG
>JBBSRY010000167.1:0-5801 GCA_038242595.1 Mycobacteriales bacterium | reverse complement strand
TATGCGCGTGTGCAGCGTGATGGAGACCGAAGACCGAATCAATACCGGTTCGCAGACCCATCAGGTCCTCAGCCTGATTGACGGCCTTCTTGGTCAGCGCCAGCCCAAGTCGTGGCATCAGGGCAATCCGATCGGCCAATTCAAAGGTCCTGATCTCCAGATCTTCGCTCGGTACGACCTGGTTGACCATCCCCAGTGACAACGCACGTTGGGCACCGAACCTATCTCCGGTGAAGAGGAACTCTTTGGCGAATCGCGGACCCATGACCCATGGATGGGCAAAATACTCGACGCCGGGAATACCCATCTTGACCACTGGATCAGCGAAAAATGCGTCATCAGCAGCGATGATCAGGTCGCAGGACCAGGCCAGCATCAGTCCACCGGCGACGCACGCCCCCTGCACCATCGCAATCATCGGCTTTGGAAGCTCTCGCCACCGCCGGCACATCCCGAGGTATACCTCCGACTCCCGCGCGAAGCGATTATCCACACCCTCCTTACCGACGTGGTCCCACCACAACCCGGCCCGTCGGTCGAAGGAGGTATCCACATCCCTACCGGGGGTGCCGATGTCATGGCCGGCCGAGAAGTGTTTGCCGGCACCTGCCAGGACCACCACCGTGACCGTATCGTCGGCAGCAGCCCGATAAAAGGCGTCATCCAGGGCGTACGTCATCGCCGAATTTTGCGCATTGCGGTATTCGGGGCGGTTCATCGTGACAATCGCTATCGCGCCGCGCTGTTCGTAGGTCACGACTTCGGTATCGGGTGCGCTCATGGCTCGGACTCCAATGGTAGTAGATGTTTTCAGTGTGTGGGGGCGGTGCCGGAACGTAGCAGGCCGAGCTCGGTGGCCACGCGGTCTCGGTGCCAGCCGGCCGATCCCCAGTCCGCCGCTAGCGCCCAAGCACGTTTGGCGAACAGGTGCAGGTCGTACTCGGTGGTGTACCCGATAGCGCCATGGCACTGGATGGCGGTCCGCGCCATCTGTCGGGCGGCATCGGAAGCAAGCGCCTTTGCGGTGCTCACGTACACGACCGGTGCGCCCTCTCCCGCTGCCAGCGCAGCTGCGGCCCTGGCCACCGCCGGACCAGCGAATTCCACCGCCATCGCGGCACTGGCCAATTGGTGTTTGACGGCTTGGAAGCTGCCGATCGAGGTGCCGAATTGCTGACGCTCGGTGACGTAACCGACCGTCATCGCCAGCATTGCCTGGGAGAGTCCCAGCAACTGTGCGGAAGCGCCAAGGACACCACGATGCCAGGCAAGTTCCACCACCTGGGGGTCATCCACCGTGAACAATGGCCGACCGCCGGTGATCTGGGTCAATCCGCCGGCCGGGTCAACCGCCGGCACCGACACAATTTCCGCCTCGGCCAGATCGAATACGCAGATCTGGCCGACACCACCCCAACCGCCCTGCACCAGAAGACGATCCGCCCGGCCGTACCGCACCAGGCCGGAACCCGCTGCGTCGGCGACGCAGCTCAACTCGCCGGCCGCCAGTGCCTCTGCCATTCCACCCGAGGTCAACACTCCGGCCGACACCCCGATGGTCTCCGACAAGGGCAGCGGCGCCGCGGCTCTACCGGTCTCGATCAACATCGGTACCAGATAGTTCTCGTCCAGTCCCAGACCCCCGTGAGCGGTGTCCACGAGCAGCCCGGAAGCACCGAGAGCAGTGATCGCAATATCCAGTGTCCGGATCGATGAGTGGTATGGATCTTCGGCGGCCCGCACTACCGCGGCTGGGCACAGATCTTGCATCAGCTCACGAACTGCCTCACGCAGATCTTGTTGTTCGCTGGTCAGGCTGAACCGCATCGGGAGCCTCCAGGCAGCTGAAAGGGATTCACTTCGATCACTGGCTTCACTTCGATCACTTTCGAGGTAGGCCGAGCACCCGCTCGGCGATGATATTGCGCTGAATCTCGTTGGTACCGGCGTAAATCGGCCCCGCCAGCGAGAACTGGAACCCGCGGCTCCAGGGATTGTCGCTCTGCCCCATAGGTCCGAGCAGTTCCAACGCGGCTTCGTGCAGGTTGATATCCAGCTCCGACCAGAACACCTTGTTCAGGCTTGATCGGGCGCCCACCTGTCTCTTCTCGACGATGTCTGTGACCTGCGCCAGGGTGAAGTTCTGGTAGGCCTGGGCCTGCATCCAGTGTTTGGTGATTCGGTCGCGAAGAGTATCGGTGAGGTCATCGGAGTTGGAGCTCGCAAGTGCGACGAGCCGGTCAGCAGTCTCCAGGAATCGGCCGGGCGAGCGCAGTGTCAGTCCCCGTTCCGAGCCGGTGGTGGCCATCGCCACCGACCAGCCTTGGTCTACGCCGCCGAGTACCGCGCTGTCCGGTACAAAAACATCGGACAAAAATACTTCGGCAAATCCCTCATCTCCGTCGAGCCGCTCAAATCCACGCACCGTGACCCCGGGGGTATCCAACGGCACCAGGAAGTAGGTCAGGCCGCGATGGCGTTGTGCCTGCGGATCGGTGCGAAATAATCCGAACATGTGCGTACAGAAGGCACCTCGAGTCGTCCAGGTCTTCTGACCCGACAGCCGCCAGCCACCTGCGTCTTCGTCCCGAACCGCGCGACTGCTGATGGCGGCCAAATCACTGCCGGCCCCAGGTTCGGACCACCCCTGGCACCAGAGATCCTGGGCCGCGGCCATCCGCGGTAACAGCGCGTCCTGCTGTTCTTTGGTGCCGAATTCGAAAAGCGTCGGCGCCAAGAGGAAGATGCCGTTCTGGGTCACGCGCTGCGGCGCCCCGGCCCGGTAGTACTCCTCTTCGAAGATCAACCACTCCCAGATCGAGGCGTCCCGACCACCGTAGGCCCGCGGCCAGGAGACAACCGACCAACGATCCTCGTGCAGGGTGCGTTCCCACTCCAGGTGGGCTGCAAATCCGTCCTTGGTGTCTCCGGACGGCAAGGGCTCAGATGGCACATTTGTGCTCAGCCAGGTACGGGCCTGCTCCCGGAATGCCTCCTCTGCTGGCGTATAGCTTAGGTCCATCCTGTGCTCTCCGGCTCTTGAATAGGGGTTGCTTCGGGTTGATGTTTCGTTGGCGTTCTCAGCGGTAGCGGCGCAGCTCCACTCGGGCAACCGCTCGGATGTGCACCTCGTCGGGTCCGTCGGCAATACCGAGAATCCTTGCACTGGCCCACATTCTGGCGATCGGAAAGTCGTCGGTGACGCCACCACCGCCGTGCGCCTGAACCGAACGATCGAGCACGGCCCTGGCCACTCGGGGTGCGATCACCTTGATGGCAGCGATTTCGGTCGCCGCGCCCTTGGCGCCCACTCGATCGATCAGCCAGGCCGTCTTCAGCACGAGCAGTCTGGCCTGCTCGATTTCCATTCTTGATTCGGCGATCCAGGTGCGTACCACCCCTTGATCGGAGATGCGGCCGCCAAAGGCCTGCCGGGACATGGTGCGCCGCACCATGAGTTCCAGCCCACGTTCGGCCATACCGATGCAGCGCATGGCATGGTGGATCCGGCCAGGCCCAAGGCGCGCCTGTGCGATCGCGAAGCCGCCACCCTCGGCGCCCAACAGGTTGGCGACCGGGACCCGGACGTCGGTAAAGGTGATCTCGCAGTGGCCGTGTTGGTCGTAGTAGCCGTAGATCGGTAGCGACCGAACGATTTGCACGCCAGGGGTTTCAACCGGTACCAGAACCATTGACTGCTGGTGATAGGTCGCCGCATCCGGGTCGGTTTTGCCCATCAGTACCAGGATCTTGCACCGCGGGTCGCCCGCACCGGTGGTCCACCACTTGCGACCATTGATCACATACTCATCGCCGTCGCGCACGATTGAGGTACTGATATTGCGGGCGTCGGAGGAGGCTACTTCCGGCTCGGTCATCGAGAACCCGGAGCGCATGCTGCCGTCGAGAAGCGGTTCGAGCCAACGTGATTTCTGGCCTTCGGTTCCGAAAAGATGTAGCAGTTCCATATTGCCGGTATCCGGAGCCGAGCAATTCAGCGCTTCCGGCGCCAAGTAGGGCGACCGACCGGTCATCTCGGCGATATAGGCATATTCGAGGTTGCTCAGTCCGGAGATATCCGGCAAGAACAAATTCCACAGTCCCAGTTCACGTGCGCGCTTCTTGAGTTCCTCGACCACCGGCGGCAGCACATGGCTCCTTGGACCCGCCGCTTCCAACTGCTGGGCATACACCGCCTCGGCCGGGTAGACGTGATCCTGCATGAACACTCCGAGGGTCGCCAGCAGCTCCTCGGTCCGTGGGCTGGCGCCCAGGTCC
Organism: Mycobacteriales bacterium; assembly: GCA_038242595.1. Classification (GTDB taxonomy): domain Bacteria; phylum Actinomycetota; class Actinomycetes; order Mycobacteriales; family Nakamurellaceae; genus Nakamurella. Next base: position 1,523 of record JBBSRY010000167.1, on the reverse strand, counting down.
ATCGATGCGGTGTCCGGAGTCTGGGCGCCAACGGTCACTTCTGGATGGCTGTTCACTGCGAATCCCCCACTCTCAGAACGATTTTGCCCAGCGCCCGGCGGTTCATCACCGCGTCGAGTGCGGCGCCCGCCTCGGCCAGGTCGAAGTGCCGACTGATATGGGGGCGCAGCTTCCCGTCCCGGTACCACTGGAAGAGTGCGGCCATATTCTCAGCATTTGTGACTGGATTTCGATGTGCCCAGGCTCCCCAGAGCACGCCCAGCAGGGCACCTTCCTGCAGCAGTACCCGGTTCATTCCAACGCGCGGAATGTCGCCCGAGGCGTAACCCACTGTCAGGTACCTCCCGCCCCATGCCAATTGGCGAAGCGATGTCTGCGCGGCCGGACCGCCGACGGGGTCGTACACCACATCGACCCCGGCTCCGCCGGTGATCTCGGTCAGGCCGGCGCGAAGATCCTGTGAGCTGTACTCGATGACGTGGTCCGCGCCATTGTCGATGCAGAGTTGCAATTTTTCCGCGCTGGACGCCGCCGCGATCACTCGAGCGCCCAGAGCCTTTCCGATCTGAACAGCGGTCAGGCCGACACCACCGGAAGCACCCAGTACTAGCAAAGTTTCACCGGCGGTGAGACCGGCTCGGTCGACCAGGGCATGATATGAGGTTCCGTAGACCACCGGGAAGACCGCTGCTTCGTCGAAGGACATCTCGTCGGGGACGGGAAATGCCATTTCGACGGGCACCGAAATACGTTCGGCATAGCCACCGATCCCGCAAAATGCCGAAACCCGGGTACCGACGACCAGTTCGGTCACGCCATCTCCGACGGCACTGATCACTCCGCCCACCTCGCAACCGGGCACAAAGGGCAGTTCCGGTTTGGTCTGGTAGGTCCCGGCAACTATCAGTCCATCCGGAAAATTGACGCCGGCGGACCGGACGTCAATTGCGATTTGGCCCGGTCCTGGGGTGGGTTCGGTCACCTCAGCCAGGACCAAGGTCTCGGGACCACCGAGTTGGCGACATTGCATGGCTCTCATCGGCGGGTTCTCAGCCTTCCGAAAAGGTTTGCGACGCTATAGGTTGCGCAAATTCGTCGCGAATCCGGTCGGCGACACCGGTAAGGTTCAGTTCGAAGGTAAAGCCTTGCTCGAACCGGTAACTGCGGTTGACATCCCACAGGTCGATTCCGTTCAGCGACGCCTTGGCAGCGCGGATCACGGTTGGATCCTTGGCCGCAATCTGGGCGGCAAATTCAAATGCGGTGTCGCGCAGACCTGCCAGTGGCACCACCGAGTGGACCGACCCGTAGGCGTGAAGCTCGGCCGCAGTGGCCACGGCCGAGGTATAGACCATGGCCCGCATCCGATGCTGGGGAACCATTCTCGAAAGGTGGGTGGCGGCTCCGAGGGCACCGCGGTCGACCTCGGGCAGGCCGAAGGTCGCGTCGTCGCTGGCGACGAGCACGTCGCTGTTGCCAGCCAGGCCGATGCCACCGCCGAGGCAGAACCCGTGGACGGCTGT
>JBBSRY010000166.1:0-5814 GCA_038242595.1 Mycobacteriales bacterium | reverse complement strand
CTGCTTTTCGTTGAACAACGCGATCATGTCCTTGCCCACGCCATCCGGGTCATCGAAGAACACCAAAATGCTGTATCCGAAGTTTTTGTATGCCGATGCCTCGACACCCAATGGATCACCCGCACTGTTCTCATCCTGAGTGGACCAGTAGAGCCCAAGGTCCTCGGTATCACCGTCCAGTTTCCAGGGCGTGCCCTCTTTCCAGGCTCCCTCGAATGCCTTTTTGGCGCTTTCTGCGCTGTCCCAGCGGGACACATAGAGTCGAGCGCCTTCTAGCTGGTCAACGGCACAGAGCTGGACCTCCAACTCCCCGTTGGCGTAGTTGTCGCCGTCGTCCTCGTAGAGTTCGCAGGTCCGGGTCCAGTCGCCCGGGATCGGGAATACCCACTGCAGAGCGTCGGCGCCTTCCAGTGCCGGACAGTCGTTGCTGGTCGTGGTGCTGCCATCCCAGCATTCGGAGGGTTCCTCGGGCGGGCACTCCTCGTTGGCCGCCACCTCCGATCCGTCGGAACACACCTGGATCTGCTCGGTGGGAGGGGGGCAAAGCGATTGGGATTCCGCGACACTGCCGTCGCTGCAGATCACCACTCCCTGATCGATACCGCTGACCTGCGCTTCCTGGGTGCCGGTTGGGATCACCTCCATCGTGGAGTTGCCCTTGTCGTTCTGGGCGCTGCCGCCGGGGGGGACCGCGTCATCGGAGTTCCCGGTGAAAAGGAAGATCGATGCGATGATGACCGCGACCAGCCCGGCACCGATAGCCGGGATGAGCCACTTCGGCTTCGTCGTTGCCCGACCCACGCCGGTCGCGGTGTGGTAGCCACCAGTGTTGTTGGAGCCCGCTGGGTAGTTTCCGTTGTTGTAATTGCTGTTGTTGTAAGTGCCGGCGGTGTAATTGCTGGCCGTGTTGCTGGCGGGGTAATTGCCGGCGGTGTTGGCTGCGTTCGGCTGATTGCCGGTGGGACCTGTACTGGCCGTACCAGCCGGATTCGGTCCAGTGCTATTCGGGCCGTACGTGCTGGGCCTGGGCACAGCGCCGGTCGAATAGCCCGCAGATTGAATTCGGGTCTGCGACTGATTGGTCACCGGCGGTTGAGCCGGCGTCTGGTGAAGTGCGGCGCCGGGGTAGTTCGTCGGCACCGACAAATTGGGGGGCTGCGGAACGTGGACCGCTGACTGCGGCGCCGGTTTGACCGCAGCGGTCGGGACCAGCAACGCGCCCTGGGCCACCACAAGTTTCGGGTCGTTCAGGGTGGCCGGCGGACGACCGAGCATTTCGGTCATCTTCCGATGCACCAGCCGCAGGTGCGAGGAGCCACCGGTCAGATACAGCGTGTGCAGATCGGACGGTGAAATACCGGTGCTGGCCAGCGTCCGCCTGGTCAGCTCGATGGCGGCGTCGATCTCGTCTCCGACCAGCCGGTCGAATTCATCGATGGTGACCGTGATGACCGTCTGGGATGGTCCGACGACGACCGGAATGCGGGCGCTCTCGTACTCGGCGAGTTCGTGTTTGGCGTGTCTGACCTGCTCCCGCAGAGTCAACATGGCGGCCAAATTCTCCGGTTCGTTCAGAGAGTCGGCCAGGTCGGCGTGACCGCCCTCCCGGAGTTGCTCCAACGTCCAATCGAGCAGCCGGAGGTCCAAGAGCTCCCCACCCAGGGGATCAATACCATCGGCCCCGATCACCTCAAAACCACCGGGCGAGGACGTGCTGGACCGCAGCACCGCCACATCGCAGGTACCACCACCGAAGTCGAAAACCGCGACACTCTTCCCGGCCGGCACCGGCTGGGTTGCCGCATACCAGCTGGCGGCGGCAATGGGTTCGGTGATCAGGCGAATGAAGTTGCCGTCGAACCCGGCCCGGACCGCAGCCTGCCGGAGCAGGTCCTGCCGCCATTGGGCCCACTCCTGCGGATAGGTCAGAATCAGCTCACGGGGCGCATCACCGCCGGCCACCCACATGCCCTTCTGCTTCACGTGCAGTAGGACGGCAGCGATCAGGTCGATCGTCTTCCACTCGCGCGGGCCGAGCAGAATCTCCATTTCGCCGAGTCGGCGCTTGGGCGACACCTCGAAACGCTGCGGATCGAGCCTGGCCGATCTGATCGCAGCGTGCCCAACGGTAATTCCGGTATCCAGCGCCAAAATTGCCGACGGCATCTGTTCAGCCTGGTCAGAGAGCCGGACCGGTTGGGACGGACCGTTATCGATGCGGTAGGCGGCAGCAGTATTGGTACTGCCGAAGTCCACCGCCAGCGACCAGCTGCTCATCGCTCAAGTCCGTTCATCAGGTTTGTATCGTTTATGTCGTGCGAGTTGCCGGTGGCGTACCAGCCGCCAGTGTGTTTCATGATCCGGTCCAGACAACAACTTCGGCCGGGCGGAACACTAGGCCCCGCTTTTTCCATCCTGAGCGAATCTCCCGCGCCACACATCGATCCTGTTCCTCGGCCGGCGCCGGTTCGACAGCGGCGACCATCTGCTCGTTGGGGTCGAACGGCTGCCCGGTCAGCACCTGAATTCGGGTCAGGCCGGCAGCACGCAATGTTCTCTCCAGTTGTACCTGTAGGGCAGTGGACCCCGGAATGCTGGCCAAATCGTGGGCCGCAATCAGGCCCGCGATCAATTCTTCGACATCAACGGTCGTTTCCGGAAATCCGCCCTCCTCCTCCCCCGTCGCCGCACTACCACTCTCGCTCGCCGTGTTCTGGGCGCCAGTCACCTTCTCGGCGGCAGTCACCTTCTCGGCGGCAGCGGCCGCAGCCACTTCGTGGTGCAGCAGGGTTTGCACGGTGTCCACCTCCGGCTCGGTCGCCGGGTCACCAGGTGGCCCCGCGACAAAGGCAACCGGAGGTGAAGTCAAGCCAGTGGCGGTTACCTGACGGGACGGTTTGTGCGGAAACATCAGATTCAGGCGCCGGTTGCGGAGTAGTTGGTGTCGAGTATGTCGCTCACCCCGGGCAACACCTCATCCAGTTCGTCCCGAGTAAAGGCCCGATCGACCTCGAAGACGCCGTCGCCATCCTGGTCGTACTGCACCTGGTAACTGCCGTCCGCGTTGACGCAGACAACGATGTCGGCCTGATCGTCGCCGTCGGTGTCGATGAACAGCATGTCAGCCTGACCATCCAGGTCACTATCGGTCAAAATTTGCCAGGTGCCGTCGGCAAAGGTCCATGCTTCGGCATCGACGAGACCGTCACCATCGGTGTCGGCGGACTCGTAGATCAGGTCGCCGCTGCCCTCCGGTACTGGTGCCTCCTCAGGTGCTGGTGCCTCCTCCGGTGCTGGTGCCTCCTCCGGGGCGGGCTGCTGCTCCGGGGCCTGATTAGCTGCCGGCGCCTGGTTGGACGCCGGCACCGCGGCGCCGGCGCCGGCATCTTCAACGCTTCCGTCGGTGGCTGGCACCCCCTCGTAGTGGAAGTCCAGCAATTCGGCGATACCGGGGAGAATCGACTCCAGATCGGCGCGGGTGAACGCCTCGTCCACCTCGAAGTAGCCGTCACCATCCTGGTCCCACCGGACGTTGTAGTTACCGTCAGCGGTTTCCTTGACAATGATGTCGACCTCGCCGTCAGCGTCGGTGTCGATCCCCACGGTGTCGGCGGCGTAGTCACCGTCCGTGTCGGCCAACACCGTCCAACTGCCATCCGGGAACACCCACTGCTCCAGGTCGACGACGCCGTCCCCGTCGGTGTCGGTCGCGGTGTACTCAGCTTCAGTATTCTCCGGCACCTCAGTCGTCTCTGGCCCGGCGTTGCCGGCGTTACCCTCGCTGCCGGCCATGGCGTTGGCACCGCCAGCCGGGTCGTTACCCTCGCTCGGGCCCAGGTCTGGCAATGGAGCATCCGGCGTCTGGCCGTACGGGGTATCGAAAGCGTCACTGACACCAGGCAGCACCTGATCCAATTCGGCGCGGGTGAAGCTCTCATTGACCTCGAAGACGCCGTCGCCATCCTGGTCAAACTGCACGGAGTAGCTACCGTCGTCATTGAGATTGACCACCAGGTCGGCTTCGCCATCTGAGTTGGAATCGACGGCCAACTGATCGGGCTGCAAATCAAAGTCGGTGTCCTGCAACACCTGCCAGGTGCCATCCGGGAAAACCCACTGCTCGAAATCGGTGACGCCGTCGCCATCGTCGTCGAAGGCGCCGTATTCAACGGCGGTGGCGCCCTCGCCACCGGGCACTTCTCCTGACGATTCACCGCTGGAGTACTTGGTGTCCAACAGGTCTGCCGCCCCGGGCAGGGTTGCGTCCAGATCCTCGCGGCTGAAGTCCTGCTGCGATTCGAAGACTCCGTCGAAATCGGAATCCCACTCGACGGAGTAGGTGCCGTCGGCCTTGAGCGCGATGTACAGGTCGGGTTCGTTATCGCCGTTGGTGTCCACCGCGATCAGATCGGCCTGGGCATCACCGTCGGTATCGGCCAGGATCTGCCAGGAACCATCGGGGAACACCCACTGCTCGGAATCGACGGTGCCGTCGCCATCGGTGTCGAAAGCGTCGTACTCGGCTTGGCTCGAGGCCGATTCTTCGGTCGGCTCTGCCCCCTCTTCCGGGTAGGACGCCGGGGAGGCCTGCGAACCGTTCGAATACTGGGTATCGAGCAGGTCGGCCGCACCTGGCAGCACGTCCTCCAGGTCGGTGCGACTGAACTCCTGCTCCAAGTCAATGTTGCCGTCCAGGTCGGTATCCCATTGGACGAAATATGTTCCGTCAGCGGTGATCTGGACTTGGATGTCGGCCACACCGTCGCCGTTGACATCGATGGCGAGGGTGTCAGCGGTGAGGTTTCCGTCGGTGTCGGCCAATACCTGCCAACTGCCGTCCGGGAATGTCCACACCTCCAGGTCCACGACTCCGTCATTGTCGGTGTCATAGACCTCGTACGTCGGCTCTTCGGCATAGGTGGAGTCGGCGGATTCAATCCCGTCGGGAGTGTCGTTGATGTCGTAGATGCCGGCGTCGTCGCTCATCGCGGTGCTCCTGGGTTCTTATCGGTTGGCGCTGTTGGGGGTCCGGATGGGCTACTTGCTCACTACCTTGTTCGAGGGGGGTAACGCCCGATTTGTTCCGGCCGCCGGCACCGCATTTTGGTCGGCCCTGGGCCGTGCAGGGTTGGCGACCGGAGCGATAGCCGGTGTGAGCACCGCGGCGAGGGCTTGGTCAACGGCGCTCGCCTGCGCCCGGACGGCGACAGCATGCCGTTCGATGGCATCGATGCGAGCCTGCCGTTCTTTGGCTCCGGTGGCCGCAGCGGTCTCGGCCTCCCGGATGGCGAGTTTGAGTTCGGCGCTGGCCGCGGCCAGATATTCGCGGAAACCGACGATGACCTCCGGCCGAAAGTCGCGAATCACGTTGTCGGTGACTGCCACCAACTCGCCTTGAAATGCCTGAGTGGTTTCCTGCATCCAGGTCTGCAACTGGGCTTTGCCACCCTTGATCACCCGGTAGGTCAGATTCACCGCGAGCCAGGTGCCGCCGATGGCCAAGGCGATCGGATTAAAGAATCCGGCGACCGCCAGGCCACCAACCCCGTTGGCGATGCTGACCCCGAAGATGGCCGAAGTGGCCAGCCCTGGATCAAATTTTGCCACTCCGCTGGGTCGCAGCTCTCGGCGCTGCACCTGAATCTGCCGCAGTCCACCGGAGACCTGACCCAGCACCGAATCCGCATCGGCGCCACGCTCGAACAGCCGATGCACGACCTGGTAGAGCGCGCCGTAGAACTGATTCGCCACCCGCTCGGACACTGTTTCCAGATCGATGCTGATCTCCGACATCATCTGCCTGCGACCACCGGT
>JBBSRY010000165.1:0-5834 GCA_038242595.1 Mycobacteriales bacterium | reverse complement strand
TGTTTGTTCAGGTGTTGGCGGGAGCCATCACCGGGGCCGATGGTGCCAACCCGGGTGCGGTGGACAAGATGGTGACCGCGCTCAAGGCCGAGGGTGAGATCAAGCTCCCGCTCAACAGCTACTTCATCTACGACGCCATCATGTTGGCCGCCAAGGCGGCACAGGCTACTGACACCATCACTGACGCCAAGGCGCAGAGCGACTGGTTGGAGAAGCTGACCCCTGCCGAGTCCGGACTATGGGCGTTAACGAAGTACTCATTCACCGCCGAATCTCACGGACCCGCAGTGGATGCATCGTCAACGGCGATCATCGCGGCAGCCGCCTTGACCGACGGTCGGTACCCCGCCGCCGGCTGACACGTTCGAATTCGACTGCGGCAACGCCTGCGGTTGGATTTGGGGTTCACCTGGCTCAGGCCTGTGATCACCAACTGCCAGAGGCAGTCATCCATCGGATGGCTGCCTCTGGTTGGTTGCGGGCAGCGACAAGTTCTCGGCCCACCTGAAGCTTCCCAGTGCGTTCGGGCACCAACTATCGAGGGAGAGAGCCATCAGCGATCAGATTGATCTCAGATACATCGAACCGGTACTGACGGGTCGGGCCGTGGTGATCACCGGCGCCGGAGGTGGACTGGGCCGCGCCTATGCATTGGCCGCCGCTGCGGCGGGTGCTCGGGTGGTGGTCAATGATCTGGACCCGGACGCCGCGGGACGCGTCACCGCCGAGATTACGGAGGTCGGTGGTGGTAACGCCGTTGCCCACCCCGCGGATGTCAGCAACTGGGACGCGGCGGGTGGTTTGATCGACAGATGCGTGGACGAATTCGGACGAATAGACGCGCTGATCAATAACGCCGGCGTATTTGCGTTGGCACTGCCGCAGGAACAGCGACCGGAACCGCTGCGACAAATGTTGGATGTCAACGTTTTTGGTACTGCAGCGTGTGGTCATCATGCGCTGCGACACATGGTGCGCCAAGGCGGTGGGGTAGTGCTCAATGTGACCTCCGGCGAACAGATGGGGAAGACTTCCTCCGCTGCCTATGGGGCGACAAAGGCAGCTGTTGCCGCCCTGACGTACTCATGGTCGGTCGATATGGCCGAATACGGGGTGCGGGTGAATGCAATCTCTCCCAATGCGCACTCCGGGATGGCCGCCATCTACCTGGCCTATCGAGGTGCGGCCGCTGGTAGCCAGAATGTCGGTCTCGATCCGTCAATCAATGCGCCGCTGGCGCTCTACCTGCTATCGGATTTGAGTAGCGGGATAACTGGCCAAGTGGTGCGGCAGAACGGGCGCGAATTGATGTTGTGCACCCATCCGGCCATACTGGAACCGGTGCTTCAATCGGAGCAACCCTGGACCGTGCAGTCCATCTCGGCCGCTTTCGACACGCAACTGCGGGCGCAGCAACAACCGGTGGGGATCAGCTCTGTTCGACAGACCAGCCAATGACCGGGGATGTACAAGCTCAGGCTGCCCAAAGCGTAGATAGACACTTTTCGGTCAACGGTATGGCTGCCTTGGCGCTCCCGCTGGCGCAGGAACTTGAGCTCTACCGGCGGCTCGGAGTGCAGAGTTTCGGCCTACCGGCCGCAAAACTGATCCACACACAGCAGGCTGTTGTCGACCGACTCATGCGCTCGGTCCAAGCCGAACTTGCCTACCTTTTCGTACCGTTTTCAGCCCGCCCCGAGGACGCCGACGGGTGGGGTCGGCAGGTGGCTTTGCTCTCCGGCGCCGTGACTGCGGCGGACCGGTACGGTGCCTCCACGGTGTACTTCACCACCGGCCCATCAGGCGTGCTGACGTGGGATCAGGCCGCCGACAGGCTGGCAGATGCGATCGCACCGGTCCTGAAATTGGCACGTGATTCTGGGATCTGGCTGGCGGTGGAGAATTCCATGTCAATCCGCAGCGATATCAGTTTCGTGCACTCCGTGCGCGACGCGGCGATGCTGGCCCAAGAGCTGGACCTGGGTCTGTGCGTGGATCTGTATTGCGCATGGCAGGAGCGGGATCTGGCCGGAACACTGGAATCGGTACTGGACCGGATCCGATTGGTGCAGGTGGCCGACTTTCGGGTGGGAACTCTGAGCGTGCCCAACCGCTGGGTTCCGGGCGACGGCGACCTGCCGTTGCCACGGCTGCTGAAACAGGTCTGGAGTCTGGGCTACCGCGGACTGGTGGATTTGGAACTTGCGGGACCGGCGATCGATGCCGAAGGAGCACAGAGCGCGCTGCGACGCGGGATGGCCTGGCTGGCCGCCGTTGCCGCCTGACCCGGTGCCTCCTGACGCTGTCGAGACCGGAGTGCGGCAGGTCTGGTGTCGATGTCAGGCGGTGGTCGGCGGGGTCCAGCGTGGAGCACGTTTTTCCACAAATGCCGCGGCACCCTCCGCGGCATCGGGCCCGGCCAGCAGGTCTGTGGTGACCTGGCGGGCGGATCGCCTGCTGATATCCCGTTGGACCGCCAAGGACTCATACATCAAGGCCTTGGTCGCCGCTACCGCAGCCGGCGAGTGCTTACTGATCTGCTCGGCGTACCGCAGTGCGGTCGGCAGTGCCTGTCCGATCGGCACCACCTGGTTGATCAGCCCCAGTTCCAGTGCGCGGCCGGCCGACAACGGTGATCCGGTCAGGCCCAGTTCAAGCGCCACCGCGAGCGGAAGTCGCAGGGGTAGTTCCGTACCGCCCTCCGATGCAGCGATACCGCGCCCCACCTCCGGCAAAGCCAAATAGCAATGTTCGGCTGCCACCAGCAGGTCACAGGCCAAGGCCAATTCAAACCCGCCGCCCACGGCCGGACCGTTCAGCGCAGCGATAACCGGTTTCGGGTATCCGCCGCGCAACATGTTCACCGGGCTGGTCTCCGGGTCCGGGACTCCGTGGCTGGCCAGTGCTTTCAGATCCAGTCCGGCACAGAAGGCCCGGTCCCCGGCCCCGGTCAGGACCACAACAAGGACTTGCGGGTCCGTGGCAGCCGCGATCAGTGCTTGCGTGAGGGCTGTCAGCGTCGGTTGGTCCAGGGCGTTGCGCACATCGGGCCGGTCGATGGTCAGCACCAGAATCGAGCCGCGGTGTTCGCTGGTCACACTCATCATGTCTCGCCAATCGGTCACTGTTGGGCTCGGCTGTGCGAGCTTGTTGCTCTGGCGGTCCCACGCTGAGAAGGCTATGCTACCAATCAAGCGCTTGGTTGTAATACCGGAAACGAGCAGTGCCGGTGTCGCTTGTTCGCCGGCAGTTCTGGCAGTTCACTGTGGCCCTTCCCGAATGCACGGTATGCCGGTCGGGCTGTTGCGCGCGAATACTGGTAATGTGCCGAGCAAGCGCTTGCTACGAGACTTTCTCGAGCCAATGAGAAATGCGGGGTTGGATAAAGATGGCTGACAAACGGATGACCGATACCGAGGTGGTGTCTCGCCTTCGATCGGGAATGACCATCGGCATCGGTGGATGGGGATCACGGCGCAAGCCGATGTCACTGGTGCGAGCAATTCTGCGGTCTGATCTCAAGGACCTGACCATCGTCAGCTATGGCGGCCCCGATGTCGGATTGCTGTGTGCCGCTGGCAAGGTGCGTAAAGTTGTCTTCGGTTTTGTGTCCTTGGATTCGATCGCCCTCGATCCACACTTCCGAGCCGCCAGGCAGTCCGGCAGCGTGGAGGTTGCAGAATATGACGAGGGCATGCTCCAGTGGGGCATGTACGCAGCGGGCATCAGGGTGCCTTTCCTTCCCACCCGAGCAGGTCTGGGGTCGGACGTGATGACCTACAACCCCGAGCTGAAGATCGTCAAGGATCCCTACGGTGGGGACGACACCGTTGCGATGCCGGCAATCTCGCTCGATGCAGCGCTGGTGCACATGAACCGTGCCGATATGTACGGCAACGCGCAGTTCTTGGGCCCGGACCCATATTTCGACGATATTTTCTGTATGGCCGCCGAGCAGGCGTTTGTCTCCTGTGAGCAAATCGTGCCGACTGCAGAGCTCACCGCCCAGTCACACCCGGCCACGCTTCGCATCAATAGGCTACTGATCACCGGGGTCGTTGAAGCCCCGGGGGGTGCACACTTCACTTCCTGCGTACCCGACTACGAGCGTGACGAACAGTTCCAGCGGGAGTATGTCAAGGCCGCTGCCGATCCGCAGACCTGGCAGGACTTCGCAGACCGCTACCTGGCGGGCACGGAAGCGGACTATCAGGCGGCCGTGGCGGCTCGCCGACAGGAGGTATTGGCATGAGCGTCACCGAAAGTGCCCACACCGAAGCTTTTGTCGATCCGGAAACGGTGACCAGAGCAGAGGTTTGTGTGGTGGCCTGCGCGGATGCGTTCCGGGATAACGGCGAAATTCTGGCCAGCGCCTTCGGCACCATCCCGGCAATCGGCGTCCGGCTGGCCCGGCACACCTTTTCCCCAGATCTGATGCTCACCGACGGCGAGGCATATCTGGTCCGCGGGACCTGGGCCGTCGGCGAACCTGCCGACGGCGATATCGAGGGCTGGTCGCCGTTTCGCACCATCTTTGATCTGGTCTGGTGCGGTAAGCGACACGTGATGATGATCCCCACCCAGGTGGATCCCTATGGCAGCACAAATATCTCGGCGATCGGTGCCTACGACAAGCCGAAGGTCCAACTGCTCGGCGTCCGCGGCGCTCCCGGAAACTCGGTGTATCACCCCACCAGCTACTGGGGTCCCAAACACAGCACTCGCGTTTTTGTGCCCACCGTCGATATGGTCAGCGGAGTCGGGAACGATCGGGCGGCTGCGGCTGGTCCTGGCGCTTCCCGCCATCATGATCTTCGCAAAATCGTCACCGACCTCGCGGTTTTCGACTACCACCCGGACACCGGTGCGCTCCGACTTGCCTCGGTGCATCCGGGCATTACCGTCGAGCAGGTGCAGGCGGCTACCGGCTTCGACCTGGTAATCGATGGGAGCATCCCTGATACCCGGCTGCCAACGGCTGCCGAACTGGAGCTGATTCGTGGCACTCTGGATCCGAAGTCGTTGCGCAATTCGGAGGTGGCCGGATGAGCGCGCCCGAGTCAGTGCCCAGCGCACTGCGCACCGGCGCACTGCACACCAGGGCCTGCGACTTATTCGGAGTGCAATACCCCATTGTGCAGACCGGAATGGGATGGGTTTCCGATGCAAACCTGACAGCGGCGACAGCGAAAGCCGGCGGTCTGGGAATCCTTTCCGCCGGTCTGCTCACCTATGGCGAACTCGTCACCGCTATCGACTCGATCCAGGCCGCAACCGACCGGCCCTTCGGGGTCAACGTCCGGGCTGACCAACCGGATGTCGTCCGCCGGATCGAACTGCTGATCAGCGCCGGGGTCAAGGTTGCCTCTTTCGCGCTGGCGCCGCGTCAGGAGCTCATCGCCAAGTGCAAGGACGCCGGGCTGGTGGTGGTCCCGTCCATCGGAGCCAGGAGGCACGCCGAAAAGGTCGCTGCCTGGGGCGCGGATGCCGTCATCGTGCAGGGTGGCGAAGGCGGCGGGCACACCGGGGGCGTACCCACCAGTCTGTTGTTGCCGCAGGTCGTTGACGCAGTCGATATCCCGGTGATCGGGGCCGGTGGGTTTTTCGATGGCCGCGGTCTGGTTGCTGCGTTGTCCTACGGCGCCGCCGGAATTGCAATGGGCACCCGTTTCCTGCTGACTTCGGACTCGCCGGTCGCCCGCAATGTCAAGGATGTCTACCTTTCCAAGACCGTCAACGACACTGTCTTGACGCTGCAGGTGGACGGCGTGCCGCAACGGGTCCTGGCCACCGGACCGGTGGCCGCCTTGGAGAAGAGTTCCGGCGCGGGAAGA
>JBBSRY010000164.1:0-5840 GCA_038242595.1 Mycobacteriales bacterium | reverse complement strand
CGACCCGAAGGGCACATATGCCTTGCGGCCCAGTAGTTCGTAGTGCTCACCGTCACCGACCCCTCCGACCGGGCTCGCCGTCACCGAGGGACGCAGCTGTTCCCAGCCGGTATCCGGCTCGGCCATTGCAGCAGCGATCGGAAGTCCGACGGCGGCTACCCTGGTCAGCAGCTTCTGGGCGGCCGGTGTGTTGCAGCGCGCGAGAATGGCAGTGCAGACGATGGTCTCGGCCAGCGGCCCGGAAACCAGATGACGACCAAGTTCACCGAGCACCATTGCCGCCTCAGTAAATCCAAGACCGAGTCCCCCCTGTTCTTCGGGAACCATCATGGCGATCAGCCCAAGTTCTTCCACCGCCCGTCGCCACAGTTCAACGTCGTAGCCGGCATCCGATGCCATCGCTGTCCTGACGTGCTTGCTGTCGGCTGTGCGGGCCAGGAATTGAGCTACCGTCAGCTGCATTTGCTTCAGGTCATCGGAGTGTTCGGCGGTTGGGGGCATGTTGGTCTTCCTAGCGTGGCAGGCCGAGTTGGCGTTCAGCGATGATGTTGCGCTGAATTTCGTTCGAACCACCGTAGATGGTGTCGCTACGGGTAAACAGGAACAAGGTCTGCGCATCCGACAGTCGGTACGTGCTGCTCTCGGTCACCAGCCCCGTTGGGCCGGCGATATCTTGAGCCAGCTCACCCAATTCTCGGTGCCAGGTCGACCACTGCAGTTTCGAGATCGACGCCTCCAGCCCGGGTACTCCGTCGCCGGCGGAAGTCAGCGTGTGCAGCGCCGTATAACGCAACACTTTGAGGGCGATCCAGGCTCGAACCAGCCTGGCGTGCAGTTCCGGATCCTGCATTGCTCCGTTCTGGCGGGCGGTTTCCACCACTGCTGTCAGCTCCCGCTCAAAACCGATCTGTTGGCCAAGAGTGGAAACCCCCCGTTCACAACCGAGTGTTCCCATCGCGACCTTCCAGCCGTCGCCTTCCAGACCGATCAAGTTCTTGTTCGAGGTCCTTGCCTGGTTAAAAAACACCTCGTTGAACTCAGAGGTACCGGTGATCTGCACGATGGGGCGGATCTCAATCCCGGGCTGCCGCATGGGTACCAAGAGATAGGAAAGCCCACGATGTCGCAGGCCGGTCGGATCAGTACGAGCCAATACAAAGCACCAATCGGCCAGGTGCGCCAGGGAGGTCCACACCTTCTGGCCGCTGATCACATATTCATCGTCCTCCCGGACTGCTTGTGTCTGCACGCCGGCCAGATCAGAGCCGGCGCCTGGTTCGGAGTATCCCTGGCACCAAAGCTCTTGGCCACTCAGGATTCCCGGTAGGAACCTGGCTCGCTGTTCAGAGGTGCCGAAGGCTATCAGGGTGGGGCCGAGCAACTGTTCGCCCATGTGTCCCAGACGCCCTGGCGCACCGGCCCTGGCGTACTCCTCGTGGAAGATCACCTGCTGGCTCAGCGTCGCTCCGCGTCCCCCCTGGGACACCGGCCAGCCGAGACCGATCCAGCCGCCATCACCGAGTCTGCGTTCCCATCCCAACCGCAGCTCGTGTGCCTCGTGCTCCCGTCCAGGGCCACCGATCCCGACGGCCGCAGCAAACTCCCCTGCCAGATTCTCGGTGAGCCAACTGCGGATCACCCCCCGAAACTCTTGATCCGACAGTGCATCCAGCGCCTGCGTCATCGGTTCAGGCTCCGTAGACCGGAACAGCCGTGACCGAGCGGGCAAGGATATCGGTGACTGCAGCGCCGATGTCGGCAGGTTCCCAACGGCAGTCTTGAGATGCGACCTGACCATGTCGCCAGCCGTCGGCCAGGGAGATCTCGCCGCCGGCAACTTCGAACACGTTGCCGGTTACCGAGGCCGCCTGGTCACTCCCGAGCCAGACCACCAGCGGGGATACATTTGACGGGTGCATGGCGTCGAAGCCTGTCGCCGGCGCTGCCATCGCCTTAGCAAAGACGCCTTCCGTCATGGCTGTCCGGGCCGATGGTGCGATCGCGTTGACCACAATCGCGTACCTGGCCCATTCGGCGGCCGCGATCTGGGTCAGCACCGCGATCCCGGCCTTTGCGGCGGCATAGTTGCCCTGGCCGACACTGCCCATCAAGCCAGCTCCGGAGGAGGTGTTGACCACCCGTGCTGCCACCGGCTTGCCGGCCTTGGACCTGTCGCGCCAGTAGGCAGCAGCGTGCCGCATCGGGGCAAAGTGTCCTTTCAGATCGACTTTCATCACCAGGTCCCATTCCTGTTCGGACATGTTGACCAACATTCGATCGCGGTTGATCCCGGCGTTGTTCACCAGGGTGTCGAGTCCGCCGAATTCGGAGACAGCAGTGTTGATCAGTTCCGCGGCATAGGACCAATCAGAAACATCACCCTGGCTGGCGATTGCTTCCCCGCCGCCATCGACGATTTCAGCGGCGACCATGTCGGCGGCAGAGTTGACATCGTTGACCACCACCTTGGCGCCCTGGCGCGCGAACTCAAGGGCGTGCGCACGGCCCAACCCCTGTCCGGCACCGGTGACAACCACCGATCGTCCTTGGCATATCCCGGTCATCGCGGCACCTTCCTGTTGCATTACAAGGTCCTGTCAGCAAATCACACCCACCTTCCTGTTGCAAGCAAGCGCTTGGTAGGGTTAAGTGAAGAACGTAGTGGGAGCGCTGTCGCCAATCATCAGTCAGACCCGCGACCTCCGATTCGATCGCCACCGCGCTCTAATCTGATGCCACGCCGGACCGAGAGGCCACCAGATGTCGGATTTCGCCACCCTGCCGGGAATAGCGCTGGTCACCGGGGGCACCGGGGGCATCGGCGCAGCAATCTGCCGACTGCTGGCAGATCGGGGCAGCGCAGTCGCGTTCAGCTACCGCTCCAATTCCCAGGCCGCAGTCGGGCTTACCGCCCAGATCGCGAATACCGGCGGTACCGCAGAGGCCAGCGCTGTCGATCTTTTGGATTCCGCTGCCGTCGACTGCTGGATCTCCGGTCTGCAGAACCGATACGGCAGCATTCACACCGTAATTCACGCCGCAGGTCCGCATATTCCGATGGTCCATCTTTCAACAGTCGCCCCGGTGAAATACGCCGAACACCTGCAAGCCGAAGCAGCAGCATTTTTCACCTTGGTCCATGCCGCGCTTCCGGCTTTGCGCAAGTCAGCCGGATCGGTGACCGCTGTGACGACGGCAGCCACCTCTCGGTACCCCGTCCGAGACGGGCTTTCCGCCGGCACCAAGAGTGCTGTCGAAGCGCTGGTGAGGGCATTTGCTGCCGAGGAGGGCCGATACGGAGTCCGTTTCAACAGCGTCGGCCCCGGAATGCTTACCGACGGCATGGCTGAACGGCTGATCAGTTCCGGCGAACTGGACGCAAACGCACTCGCCGTCACCAGAGGCAACATACCCCTGCGGACCTTTGGCACCGCGGCCGACATTGCAGAAGCAGTAGCTTTTCTCGCGTCATCGCGTGCGGGCTTCATCACCGGACAGAAACTCGATGTGGATGGCGGATACGGTGTCTGAATCCGCAGATTGCGCAAGCGGATTGGCCCAACTGTTGGCTGAACGTCAGATCCAGCGTGCATTGCTACGCTATTGCCGCGGCGTCGACCGACTCGACGAATCCAGTGTCCGATCCGCGTTCCATGCCGACGCGACCGTTCACCTGAGCGGATTCGACGGCACGATCGGGGAGTTTGTGCCATGGCTATGGCGATTGATCAGTGAGCGCAGTATGACCATGCACTACCTGACCAATACGCTGATCGAATTCGATCCCCATGACTTGGCCTGCGCTCGGGTGGAGACCTACAGCATTTCGCTGCAACGAAGCCAGAATGCACCACCACGCGGCAATCTCATTTCCGGCGCCCGCTATCTGGATCGCTTCACCCAACGGGATGGGCAATGGTTGATCCAACAACGCAATACCAGTCTGGAGTGGCTTCGCCAGGACGATCTGGACGGGCAGTGGCCGCTACCGGCCGGAGCCACTTCAGGGCGTCGCGACGGAACGGACCCGGTTGTCCGGAAATGGCCATCGGCTGACCAGTAGATGTTCGCCGACAATGCATCTCACCACCATCACCAGGAGAATTCCATGACGCAGGCATCCACCAACCCGCACTTCGGCTTCACAGCCGGCGATGTCATCCTGATCACCGGTGCCGGCAGCGGCATCGGCCGGGCAACGGCTGTGCGGGCTGCTGAACTGGGCCTCACCGTTGCGATCTGGGATCTGAACGCGGGCAGCGCCTCAGAGACGACAGCGCTGATTAGAAATGCAGGTGGCCGGGCCACCGCTTTCCAGGCTGATGTCAGCAACGATGAGCAGGTCCAGGAAGCATTCATCGGCACCAGGGAACTCGGCACTGTTCGCTACTTGCTGAACAATGCCGGCCCGTCCTCGGCTGTTCCGCTGGAGTTTGAAGACGCGCTGCGAATCTCGGTGGGCAGCATGCGCCGCATGGTCAACACCTGGCTTGCCCCTGGCGCCCCCACCGGTGCCGCCCTGGTCAACATCGCTTCGGTGGCCGGCAACGTTGTCGGGACGGACTCCGACTGGTACTGCGCGGCCAAGGCCGCAATAGCCGGATACACCAGACATCTGGCTGCCTATCGAAGCGACGAGGTACGAAGCAACGCGATCGCTCCCGGCATGACCGATACCCCTCGATTGGCCAATTTTGCCGAAAGTTCAGTAGGCGAGCGGATTCTCGCCCGGGTGCCCCTGCACCGAATGGCCGCGCCCGATGATATTGCCTGGGCGGTGTTGTTTTTGCTGTCCCCGCTGGCCGGCTATATCAATGGCGCGTTCTTGCCGGTGGACGGCGGCTGGACCATCACCCAGTAGGGAACAACCCGGCCGAACCCGGCCCGGCCGGGCCTGCCGCGGGGTAGTCCGACTCCACCGCACCGAAGGGTACCAACGTGATCCAGAAGCCAGATGCATCAAAGCGTTCGCTCGAGTCGGACCGCTACCAGATTCACCAGTTGGTGCTTTCCTACTGCCGCGGTGGGGATCGCTTGGATATGGAGCAGGTGCGGTCGTGCTACCACTTCGACGGCATCGATCACCACACCGGGTTCGACGGGACCGTTTCGGAATACATTGAGTGGGTATCCGCAGCATTGCAAACCCTCGACGGCACCATGCACATCATTGGAAACCATCTGGTGGAATTGCATGGCAATCAAGCAATCAGTGAAACCTACGGTACCGCAGTACATTGGGGCCTGCCCGCTGACAGCCCGCGACGCAATTTTACCAGCGGCTTCCGTTATGTGGACCTGATGGAGTTCCGGGGTGGTCGTTGGGGTATTGCCGAACGTTGGGCGGTCAGGGAATGGACCCGCTCCGACGCCGGCAGACAGATCTCCAAGGAAGCCGCGGGCCCGGCCGGCACTCGCGATGGATCCGATCCGCTACGAGTGCTGCAACGCAGACTCACCCCCAATTAAGGTTCGGGACCAACTGTTGATCCGAAGATGAATTCTCTCTTCGGTTTGAGGATCTACTGCGCTTTGCCCTGCACATGCCGAGCAAAACGATGAATGCTGTCAACCACATGCGCGATCTCTTCTTGGTCCATGCCGTGACTCATCCCCAGGGACATACCGCCGGCGAACACCTCGTCGGCCACCGGCAATCCTCCGGCCGGCTGTCGGTATTCGACGTTGTCCATCATGGGGTGCCGTGTGACGTTTCCACTCCACACGGTGCGGGTGTCGATCCCAGCGGCCTCCAGAGACTCCTGCAGATCGCTTCTGGTGAACCCTGCGTCCGGCTTGATCAAGACCGGATAACATAGCCAAGCGGTATTCAGTTCGGG